>JAEOST010000795.1 GCA_016840245.1 Candidatus Thorarchaeota archaeon | reverse complement strand
TACCTCATCGGTCCTGAGGTCATGGGAGTTCCTGTCCAGGTAGATCGAGACCGGCCTGAGGGAAAGCCTGACCTAGTTATTCTCTATCAGAATCTCTCTGCAGCAATGGACGCAATGGTTGTATGCAGGTTTACAAACTTTGCATGGTCCGTTGATGACTATGCAGATATGACTGCTGCATGTACTGGATTACCAATTGATGGTAAGAAACTACTTGAAATTGGAGACCGCATCTATAATCTGGAACGACTGTTTAATCACCGAGAAGGCCTCACAGCTGAAGATGACAGATTACCACCTAGATTCTCCAAACCACTACCTGAGGGTAATTCTAGAAACAGAGTATCACTCGTTGATGAGATGCTTCCAGAATTCTACAGACTCCGTGGTTGGGACAAGGATGGAGTCCCTACCAAAGAACGCTTAACGAAACTAGGAATCAAGAATGATTAGAACCTAAGAAGCACGGAGATTGATATAACTGGCAAAACATGGTCGTAGAAGGAAGTTCAGGAGAGGCCATGCTCCCTATCTGACCAAGATTCGGTTCTACTGGTGTGACGAATGCAACGTTCCACGTATTGCCGAAACAGAGTGTGCAACTTGCGAGCAAAAATCTAGAGAGGTCAAGCTATCTCCTCCCGGTGACCCATTTCCAGCCATGGAGGGTCATATTGAACGAGCAATCAAGACGATTGACATGCAGTATGGAACGGGTGTTGGTGTTGGATTACTACCACCAGACAAGGCTATCGTGATGAACAAAGTTTCATCCCTTGATGCAATGTACGAGATAATTGTAGATGGATTCGTTGTTGGACGACTACGTTTCGATATCCCAAAACGGGATTATTCGTTTCTATTGACTCTAGAGGGCGGAAGACGTATTGGCAAGCTTAGTAAGATGAAGTGGGTCTCGGTTCATGATGGTGTTCTCCCTTACCTTAAGGATGGAGCCAACCTTATGCTCCCTGGGATTGCTGGGTGCGACTCTGATATTCAAAAGGACGATGATGTTTGGTTAGTTGACAGTGATGGAAAAGTGATTGGAGTTGGTATCTCTAGAATGAGTGGCACGGAGATGGCCACACATGAGAAAGGTTTTGCAATAAAGATTCGAGATGTCAGTGACCCAATTGAACCTACCATCAATCTTACCACTGCCACTTGGGATAGTGCAATTAGTGCAAATCAGACAGACCTTGAGATAATAGAGGCGGAGGCAATCTCCTTCATTAAACGCACAGTTGCCCGAGATGACATTCCAGTTGTCGTTGGCTTCAGTGGTGGAAAGGACTCGTTAGTAACTTATCTATTGGTGGAAAAGGCTCTGGATGAGAGTCCACCATTGTTTTTCATGAATACAGGTATAGAATTACCTGAGACCATTGAACACATCGTAGAATTCGCAAAGAGTCGTGAGGCCCGCATTATTGGTCAGGATGCTGGCGATAGATTCTGGGAGTCTGTCGATACCTTTGGTTCTCCAGCTCGTGACTTCAGATGGTGCTGTAAGGTTCTCAAACTGGGACCAGCTGCAACTTCAATAGCTGAAGAGATGGGTGGGGAAACGCTCACGTTTATGGGGCAGAGAAAACTTGAGTCATTTCAGAGGTCAATTGAACCAAGAGTCACATCTAATCCTTGGGTTCCTGGTCAAACATCTGCCAACCCAATCCAGAACTGGAATGCATTGGAAGTTTGGTTGTATATCTTCCGTGAGAAGGTGCCGTTTAATCCTCTCTATAATCAGGGCTATCACAGAATGGGTTGCTATCTATGTCCTTCATCCCCTCTTGAAGAATTTGAGCGATTAAGTAGAACGCATCCCGAACTCTATGATCGTTTGATGGCAAAACTGCATGAGCAGGCCAAGTTATATGGGTTTCCCGAGGAGTGGGTTGAACTTGGATTCTGGCGATGGAAAAATATTCCAAAAGGCCAGATAGAATTAATCAAAAAACTTGGACTTAGCATTGAACCTGAGAGAACAAGTCCTCGGCAAAAGCTTGAACTCAGTATTGTCAAGGGTGTATCCCCCTGTGCAAGCTCTGGTCTCAGTCTTGAAGGACAGTTTACAGGTGGTCTTGATCTCAACATGATATCTAGACTAATGCCAATCTTTGGTGAAACAAAGTTTTCTGAAGAGCTTGGTGCATTACGAACTAAGAGGAAGAAGAATACAATCACGTTGTTCAATTCAGGCTCAATGATTATTCGTGGAGAAGATGAGGCTGAGATTGAACGTCTATCAAGGCAAGTTGAACGAACAATACATCGGGCAATGTTCTGCCAGGCGTGTGGGTCATGTGTTCCTCAATGCGAACACGGAGCCCTCTCGCTGGAGAATGACAGGATTCTGGTTGACAAGGAGAAGTGTACAACTTGTCTGAACTGTGACAAATGGCCGTGTCCCACTTACTTGTCGTGATTATGTTACACACTCTAATAGGTAGGACCTGTCATGGTGACAAAAGGTTAATACCTCACAGTGATTCGATTACAGTCGGAACTGCTTTAGATTACCCTACTCGGTGGAAAGAAAGATGCTCGGTGCTATCTCGTTGAAGATATACGAACTTCGTAAGTATCTCCTACTGAGCTTGATAATCTCATCAATCGCAATTCCTATCGCTGAGTCACTGGTTATCCACCGAGACCGCAATCGAAATGAGATGTATGGTGAAGCATTCTGGATCTATGGATTTGAAGTCTACAACATGACTGACTCAGAGCTTATCGAACGTCTAGAAGAGATGCCAGATGGTTGGGACTTTGAGAATCAGACCTATGTCTTACCTGATTATATCAATGTCAGTTACGAGTACCCTGTGTTCGGACTGATATTTTTCGCTATTGCTACGTGGCTATATCCTGGAGTCCAAGGTATGCAGGGAATGTGGTTGAATTTCATTCTCGTACTTGTATTCAGTTTAAACCTCGTTCTCATTGCAATCCTTTTGGGTGACAGAGTCAAAAAACAAAATTGGGCAAAGATGTTCCTTGCAGGATATTTCATGTATGGCCTCTTCATGTCTGCAGGTGGTGGGAAGCTAGAGCCAATTGTTGACTGTCTTTTCCTGATGGCTCTTGTACTACGACAGGAACAACAATCAGGAAAGGCGATGGTCGCGCTTGGTCTTTCAGTTCAAACCAAGATATACTCCGTTGTGGCACTTCCTCTTCTTTTCATCGAGGCTCCTTTGTCAATTATCTGGTTCCTATTGTCCACATTACTGACTGTGATTCCCTTTACATTCCTAGGAGCCAATTTCGGTTCACTTGTGTCGCACTTCCTGAATACATCATCATACTCTTCGTTCATAGTGAACGGAATGTATCCAGGTCTCTTCCTATCCACACCCAATCTAGACCAACCTGGTCAGTCCTATATGTGGCCTCCCGCATTGATTCCCATCATCATCTATGCGGAATTCATGCTGTATACAATTCCTCTCTATCTGCCCGCTAAGGACGATTTCATGTCTGCATCGTGGCGTGGCCGTATTGATTTACTAAAGCCGCTCTATATCTATATGATACCCGGAGTCCTGTTTCTATTTCGTTGGGTCATGCCATGGTATCTCTTCTGGTTTGCACCAATGGTTCTTCTATTTGATAATGATGAACAGGCTGCAGGTTATGTGAAGGAGATTACTATTGTAGGATTCGCATATACCTTTGGAGTCTTTTGCAACTACCCATATTTCGGGTCTGGCCCGTTACCTGACTTCATTGGTGACTTTGTATTCGGTATCCAGACACTAATTGCGTTAGGACTCATAATAGTCATCACGTCCATTTCCTTGATGATGTGGAGATGGGATAATGATCGAAGAGAACAGCGCGAGGTTTTAATCCGCGAAGCTGAAGTACGAGGAGAGCTGATTATCTAATGTGGTGTTCCATTCTCGCGATAGAACTCCATAATCCGTTTCCGAATTAAGGTTGATGAACACAAGCCATCTGCATCACGTTTTTCAAGACGTACAACCTTGCAGTCTATTCCCTCTTTTGAAAGAGCGGATTCAAGGGCATCGATATTCGTGTACTGGTCATAACCTAGTGCTATGATATCTGGTTTCATCTCTCTCACAATGATAGTATGATCCTCAGTATCATAACCTAGTACAGCCTTATCAACGACATCAAGAGATTCTACCAGGCGCTGTCGTTGTTCATGTGGGAATACTGGAGGTGCACCTCGTTCCCTTTCAATTGTCTTATCTAGTGCGATTACAACAATCAGAGTACCGTTCTCACCAGCAAGTTCTTTGGCCTGTTGAAGATACGCAAGGTGGCCTAGGTGGAGTATATCGAACTTGCCTGCAGCCATTACAATTTTTGCAGACATCCAAGTCACCTTACAAGCCTGAACTAGTCCTCATCTACAGCCAGAAACTCTGTGCCTTCCTGAATGACTTCTATGCGTCGTTTAGTCTTTGTAATTTGACTCACATGAAGGATACCATTGATTTCAAGCTGCATTAGAGCAGAGTTGAGTTCGCTATCACTCGGTTCATTACCAAGTTCTTTCTTTAGTGCCCGTCTCAATTCATCCTCAAGAATAACACCACGACGTTTCTTTACGATCATAACTATGAGATTTTTCAAGGGTATTGGAGTCCAAGTTGTCAACTCTCTATCACTATCCTATCATGCGAAGTATGTGGCTTTCTGAGATTCGACGTCAGTCTTCCTGAGTTCTGAATTCATCTTCTTGTAGGCTTCTAACATTTCTGCTGTCACTGATGGATGTAACTGCTTCTGAGCAGCCTCAAAGTGTTTCATTGAAACCTTTTCCACATCAAGATCTTCTCTTAGTGCCCTCATACCTGCCTCTCGACAGAGTGCTTCAATGTCGCCGCCCACAAAGAATTCAGTTGTTTTTACCAAACTGTCAATACTGACATCGTCATCCAGTGGCATATCGGCCAGATATATTTCAAATATCTCCTTTCTACTATCTGCATTGGGAGCATCGATAAAAACGAACCTGTCGAAACGACCTGTTCGAAGTAGAGCCCTGTCAATTAGACCTGGACGATTTGTGGCAGCTATGACAACAACGTCTTTCATTGATTCAAGACCATCCATCTCTGTCAGAAGTTGGCTGATAACTCGTTCAGTAACATGACTGTCACCTGCACTTGATCCTCTTACTGGTGCAATTGCATCCACTTCATCAAAGAAGATAATTGCAGGAGCTGCAGTTCTAGCTTTGCGGAAAATCTCCCTGACTGCTTTCTCACTCTCTCCAACCCACTTTGAGAGCAGTTCTGGCCCCTTGACACTAATGAAGTTGGCCTCGCTCTCTGTTGCAACTGCTCTAGCAAGTAATGTCTTTCCACAACCTGGAGGTCCGAATATTAGAACTCCCTTGGGTGGTGTTATTCCAAGTCGAACAAATGCATCGGGCTTCTTGAGAGGCCACTCGACTACCTCAATAAGCTCTTGCTTCTCATCATGAAGTCCACCAATATCACTCCAATGAACGTTGGGAACCTCTATGAAGACTTCTCTAACTGCCGATGGTTGAATCTCCCTCAGAGCACCAATGAAGTCTTCGTTTGTGACCTCTAGTTGGTCTAGTACATCCGGTGGTATTTCTTCTTCTTCCAGCTTAATCTGAGGCAAATACCTCCTCAGCGCTTTCATTGCAGCCTCTCTGCACAAGGCATTAAGGTCAGCACCAACAAATCCATGAGTTATTTTGGCCAGACGCTCAAGTTCCACCTTTTCATCGCCCTCTGTTGTAAGGGGCATTCCTCTGGTATGAATATGCAAGACCTCTAACCTGCCTGTTTCATCAGGTACACCTATCTCAATCTCTCGATCGAATCTTCCTGGTCTCCTGAGTGCAGGATCAAGAGCATTCACTCGGTTCGTTGCACCAATTACAATCACTTGACCCCTTGTCTTGAGACCGTCCATTGTAGCAAGCAGTTGGGCAACAACTCTTCTCTCGACCTCTCCCTGAACATCTTCACGTTTTGGAGCTATGGCATCAAGTTCGTCGATGAATATGATGCTGGGAGCATTCTCTTCAGCGTCCTCGAAGATTTTTCTGAGCTTCTGCTCAGACTCTCCATAAAACTTAGACATAATTTCGGGACCATTGATGTGAATAAAGTTGGCCTCAGACTCACTGGCAACTGCCTTGGCAAGTAGTGTCTTGCCTGTGCCTGGAGGTCCATGTAAAATCAATCCGCGAGGAGGGTCAATTCCTAATCGTTTGAAAATCTCAGGATGTCGCATTGGAAGCTCGACCATCTCTCGAATCTTCTGTATTGGTTCTGAAAGACCACCAATCTCCTCGTATGTAACCTGTGCTGCTCCAATTGTGTCACCAGTTGGTTTTTCAGCAATGTTCAATATTGTGGAATGTTGAACGACAACTGTACCGTTTGGTTTGATTGATGTGACCTTGAAGGGAATTGCTCTACCAAGAATTGGAATGAACACAGTGTCTTGGAGTGTGACAGGACAATTGAGTAATTTCCTCTTGACAAACTCCTCGAATCTTGGTTCTGGTCTTATTGGAACGGAAGTTGGTGCGAGTGTGACATTTCTAGCAGGCTCTTCGTTTGCTCTAGCAACTTCTACTTTCTCGCTTAGACTAACTCCAGCATTCCTGCGTATTCGACCATCCATGCGGATGATCTCTCTACCTTTATCACCCTGATAAGCTGGCCATGCAATTGCTGCAGTGGTTCTCTTACCCTTGATTTGGATGATATCCCCTGTTCTTACTCCAAGTTTCTCCATCGACATAGCATCTATTCGTACGATGAATCTACCAATGTCTCGGTGTTCGGCTTCCGCCACTTTGAGCACAATTGACACCAACGGTTAAACACAGCTCCATAGTAATAGTCTGATAAATCAGAACAAGGACGGTCAGACGGTGCCGTCTTGTTCCCCTCTTTTTGTACGTTAATGAGTGTTTTCCTAGGGTTATAACTCACTACCTTTATGTTTCTGACTTCAATCCCTATATCAGGTTGAAGAAATAGTCTAGCTAAGGACGAGATACTAGATCCGAGAGACCATCTCAACCTCTACCTGAGATACACCCTCTAGAGCAGAGATTGCTTCTTCAATATCATCTGTACCGCCCATTGACTCCTCTCTTGCTACATTCATTCTGATAGCTTTGAGTCCAAAGGCAACAGGTACAATCTCATTAGCCCTCACATCAGTCCCTTCAGGAACTACATCCTTGATGCGCGCCAATAGATCATCTAGGTCAACTTCAACGCCTTCAGGCATAATCTTCAGTGTGATGACTACTCTTGCCACAATTAATCACTCCGTGATTCTATGGGCCCTCGAAGCCGCAGCTCGGGCACTTGTATTTATTTGAGAATCGTCTGCATGCCTCACATCGCCAAATATTAAATTCACCACATGAGGGGCACTGAAACTTCACGCTGTCCTCCTGTGGAGAAACTGAACCGTGACACGATGTACATCTTATAGCTTGCATATTCGACAAAATATCACCAGAATGGTTCTGCTTTGCTGAGATTTGGCTCCCAACTGTAGTATTATTATAAATCTGTCGAAGGGACCTTACAAGTTCGCTTTCTAGCCATTGCTGTTTCTCGTAAAAGTCAAGTGTAATTCATATATGCAAGAAGGCCTGTACAACCACAGGAGATTCACCAATGGGAACAAAACTCACTGATATCATGACTGGAGAAACAATCACTCTCAGTGAGATGTCTGGACGAGAGATTGCAGTGGACGCCTTCAATACTCTATATCAATTTCTTTCTACAATTCGTCAACCAGATGGCACACCTCTAAAGGACAGAAAAGGTCGAGTCACTAGCCATCTAACAGGTTTATTCTATCGTAATCTAAACTTACTCGAGACCGGAATCCGACCAGTATATGTCTTTGATGGGGTGGCGCCTAGACTGAAGGCTAAGGAAGTTAAGCGAAGACGTGATATCCGGGATGCAGCCCGAGAAGAATGGGAACTAGCCAAAGAGGAAGGTCGTATCGAAGATGCACGAAAGGCTGGTCAAGCGAGTTCCAGACTCACAAGTGAAATGATAGAAGAGAGCAAGACAATCCTGAATGCACTTGGTATTCCTGTGATTCAAGCACCCTCAGAGGGTGAGGCTGTAGCAGCACAACTAGCTCGGGCTAAAATCGTGTGGGCAAGTGCAAGTCAAGATAACGATTCTCTTCTTTACAACTGTCCTCGAATGCTTCGTAATCTATCTGTATCTGGTCGTCGACGCGTTGCTCGCTCAAAGACATACAAGACAATCCACCCAGAGATAATAGACCTTGATGTTAATCTTAAACTTTTGAAGATTAGTCGGGAACAATTGGTGGATATTGCAATCCTTGTAGGTACTGATTACAATCCTGGTATCAAAGGTGTAGGTCCAAAGACAGCTCTAAAACTCATTCGTGAGTATGGAACACTTGAGAAAGTAGAGAAAGAAAAAGGCATGGAACTTGTAATGCCATATCAAGAGATTCGTGAAATATTCCTAGACCCGCCAAAGATGGATTTAGTAGAGCCAAAATGGTCTGATCCGGACGAAACCACTCTGTACGAGATCCTATGTCAAGAGCATGACTTTAGTCGTGATCGGATTGAGCGATCATTAAAGCGGCTGAACGAGTCACTAGAAGCACTCCGTGACACATCACAGCAGAGTAGCCTGAGTGATTTCTTCTGAATATCTACATTTGGCTTAGCGAAGGACAAATATAGTGTACTAAGAGTCTCATCATCCAAGAACATTTCAGGTACAGTATATTCGGTTCTTATGATGAACTATGAAATTAGGTGACCCTCTTTGATGCGTGAGAGAATGACGGCGATACGAGTATCCATCACTGATATCACAGATGGAGAATACAGGAAAGAGGATGGAGGACAATATGTCAGGTCCCCACATGGTGTCGAACTTCGACGGGTAGCACTTGTTGGATATATTGTGGAAAAAAGATCCGGGAAAGGAGAAAAGGGGACCTACGCAAATATCACAATCGATGACAGTACAGGTACCATCAAAGCATGGACCTGGGATATCAATGTGGGTGCATTGGAACAGGTTCAAACCAATATTCTTGCATTGATTATTGGGAAGGTAAAGGCCTTCAGTGATGGTCAAGAGGTATACATCCTTCCTGAAATCGTACGAGAGATAGATGATCCGAATCATATGACACTTCACATACTAGAACGGTACAGGACAATATTGGCCATGGGCGGCACTAATCCAGATGACTTATCGATTGATACTGCATCATTGACTTCCACTACTCCAGAGAAACCTAAAGAGTCCGGAAAGACAAAAGAAACAACAAGACAAGAATCACTAAGCACAGCTGCCCCAACTGGAAAACTCGAGAAGCTCATTCTTCAATATATGCAAGATAATCCGAATCCAGATGGCTTCAGAATAGAGGAGATTGCCGATCACTTCGTCCCAATGGGTCATACTAAAGCTGATATCAACCTTGAAATCGTAAACCTTCAAGCTAAAGGAGTGGTGTTGGAGCAAGAGATTGGACGATACATCCTTACCAGTGGTTGAAATTCTTTAATTTATAGCTTAATCAGAAGCTTCAATAGCAAATACTAGGAGTCACTTCAAATATGGACGATTACGAACGCCTTCTGGAACGGGCACGAACACACATACCAGAGGACGCTTTCAAGAAGACGGGAGAGCGATTCCAAGTTCCAAAGGTTCAGGTCATGGTACAAGGCACAAGGACCATCTGGCAAAATTTCCAAGAGATAATTACGATATTGAACCGTCCGGGGAAGGAGGTTCTGAAGTTTGTTTCAGGACAATTGGCAACTGCCGGAACAATTGAAGGAAGTAATGCCTTGTTCAATGGAACTTTTACTGGAGACGTAGTGAACGACGTTCTAACACGATATGTCGATGCATACGTTATCTGTCCAGTCTGTACTCGTCCAGACACCGGTATTGTGAAAGAGAAGAACGCATACTATCTCTCTTGTAGTGCATGCGGTGCTCGTACAGCAATACGTCCAGTATAGATGTTTAAGTCATTAATCGAGAACTTGATATTGGTACAAGCGAAACAGGTACTGATAACAATGACAAAGGGCAAGGCTCAGAAGTTCTACATCAAGATTCACCCTAGAATGGAACATTATTTGGTGGCTATCTGCGATGAGCCACTCCTCGGTACGACCCTCACTGAGGGCGATATCAAGTTCAACGTTTCTGAAGACTTCTATGGAGGGGAGCTCGTTGATGTGAATACTTGCCTTGAGCATCTTAAACAGGCTACTATTGCAAACATGATTGGTAGTAAAACTGTTGAGGCCGCTATCAACGCGGGTTTGGTTCACAAACAATCTGTGCTCTATATTGAGGGTGAACCTCATGCACAGTGGGTAAAACTCTAGTCACTAAGTCTTGATCGCATCGATTGTTCTATTAGTGTGCTCCACCACCGCGGCAGGTGTGCTCTGCACCCATAGGAGTCATATTGCCCTTCAAGTAATTCTCTACAGTTTCTCCAACTGTTTCTCCTGGTGCGATAACAACAGACAGTCCTAACTGTTGAGAAATTAGCAGAGGGCGCATACCCATTCCTCGAGTAATTAGCACTTTGACACCATGTTTCACCAACAACTCAACTGGTCCGGCACAGCTACTGTGTGGTACATTTTCAATTACTTCAATTCCAGTAACCTTTCCATCGGATACGGTAGCAAGTACAAATCCTGGACTATGTCCAAAGTGTCCACTGATCGGACTATCCAATCCTAGTTGTGCTTCTGCTGGTACTGCAATCCTCATACTTTCTGTCATTATATCACCTATGGATTTCTATTCTGAGGTACAACTATGGTCCAAATGCAAACCACAATAAACATTGCTATTTAGCAACAAATACACCTTCCAACCAGATTTTAAGGAGTTGTGAGGTGATAATTCGAGAACCTGATATGACTGCTCCGTGCTATCTCTGTGGAGAGCCCTCGGTTTTAGAAGGACTCTGTACAGAGTGTTACAATACTGAAAATCCGCTCATTCGTATACCTCCCCTAGTGAGCATTCTATCATGTAAGAAATGTGGAGCAACAAAGGTGCCAGGTGGTTGGAAGACTCTCCGTAATCCTGGATCTGACGTTGATGAGACCCTTGACGAGCGAATTGAGATTGGATTGACTCAAGAAATTACTCGTCTCGTAAAGGATATTGACTATTTTGTTGAAGAGGAAAAGCGATTGGATCGAGTCCTATATATCACTCTGGTTGTAACTGGACGGTCAGACAGCTCTCTTCCATCACATGAGGAGCGATACCCTGTAGAGATTCGACTTAACTATGGAACATGTGATACATGTGGTATGATGAGTGGTGGGTACTATGATGCTGTGCTACAAGTACGAGCACTTGATCGATTTCTTACTGAGAAAGAAGCGGATGAAGTCACTGCTATCGTAACTGATCGCACAATCAAAGAATACGGTAAAGACGATAAAGCATTCGTCACTTCGACGAGTACAACTCGATTTGGAGTTGACTTCTATATAGGGTCTGAACATCTCTGTCGATTAATTGCTGCGGAGCTTGAAGAGAAGTATCTAGCTGAAAGAAAAGCGAACTACAAGCTAACTGGCCAGCAAAGAGGTGGAAAGGACAAGTACCGAGTCACAATTCTAATCAGATTGCCACGATACTCGGTAGGTGATTTCATCAAAGTGTCTGGACAACCGTGTCAAGTTTTAGCCATGGGTAAGGGTGGAGTCACATGTTATGACTTGATTGACAGGACACAATTCACAATCAATCCAAAGAGTTCAAAGTGGCGATCAATCGAGTTCATAATGCCACAAGACGAACAACGACAGTATATGGTTGTTTCAAGGTCATACAGTCAACCAGTTCAGATTATGGACCAAGGAACATTTGAGGTCGTAGATATAGAGGATGAAACTCTAGATCCATCAATTGAGGCTGGGCAGTTATTTTTCGCTCTACGTCTTGACGATAGAATCTATCCATTGCCTGTGAAGAGTGGGAATTAGCAGCAGCTGTTGCACAGGAATCTATTCTCTTGGCTCCGGTGTCGGTACGCTTAAATGCCCATCTCCGGTTATCGGAATAATGCCTAGGACCATCTCAGGTCCGGCATCCATAATGGAGGATTATTTTGGTACGTAGAGGTAAAGGCAGAAGAGGCCCCCCACCCACTGATGGTGAACCACTTAGAGTAAGAACTCCCCGACGAGATGATGGTGAGATTTTTGGAATCATCATACAAATGTTGGGTTTTGATAGAGTCCGAGTAAGATGTGAAGACGGTAATATCCGAGTAGGTCGCATTCCTGGAAGGATGAAGAAACGGGTTTGGATGCGTGTAGGTGATACCGTACTAGTTGTACCCTGGGATTTCCAGACAGATGAGAAAGCCGATGTTGTCTACAGGTATAGAGGGAACGAGGTTGACTGGCTGCAGAAACGGGGTATCTTGAAAGTTTTCTAAACGCCCAAGGATTTTTCACATTAGGTTTCTTTAGGAGTCTAGAGGCACAACCGTATATCATTGGAGAGACCTGATATATTGAAACGAGCAGAAACGAAAAGAAAGCAGATTGAGTCTGAATTAGATCGTCGCAAGATGAAACGTCGTAAAGATGTCGACGAATTCAAGGTAGTTGAAGGTGTAATTGATACTCCCACGCTCAAACATCTATACAAACTGCTCAGTAGAGGTACACTCAAAGCTGTGCATGGAACAATTAGTACCGGAAAAGAAGCGAATGTCTATCGCGGTGAGGACTCTGATGGTGCTGCAGTTGCAGTGAAGATATTCAGGATTTCAACCGCAGAAACCGACTACATGCTTGAGTATATCGTTGGTGATCCAAGGTTTCGAAAGGTTGGACGACGGTCTCGCATACTGATACCACAGTGGGCTCTAAAGGAATACAAGAACCTCAATCGTTATCATGATTCAGGAGTAAGAGTACCAAAACCAATTGATATCCAACGTAATGTGATAGTAATGGAGTTCATTGGAGATATTGAAACAGGACTCCCTGCCCCTCTTTTAAAAAATGCACAAATACCCTCTCCTCTTGATACATACAATGAGATACTTGAGATGATTGAGCAAGGCTACAAGAAAGCGGGTCTTGTGCATGCTGACTTAAGCGAATACAATATTTTGTGGAATGATGGTCCAGTATTCATTGATGTTTCTCAGTCCGTGCTCTCTGGACACGATAATGCATCAAAGTATCTATATCGTGACATTGAAAACATCACACACTTCTTCAGAAAACTAGGTATAGAACCTGAGGACCCCAAAGTAATAACGAAACATATTCTTGATTCCGGTGAATAAATCGATGAAATCCTACGAAACTGTACGAGTACCAGCAGATAGAATTGGTGTCATTGTTGGACGCAATGGTCGAGTCAAGAAGAGGATTGAAGTTCTCACCAATGCAACCTTAGAGGTGTCCAGTGAAGGCATTGTAACAATAACCAGCCCTCAAGAAACTGAGGATCCAGTTTTGATATGGAAGGCTCGGGATATGGTTCGTGCTATAGCAAGGGGTTTCAGTCCAAATCGAGCACTATCGCTAATCGATGATGATGCACGTTTGATTGTAATCTCCCTCCGTGATTTAGTTGGTACCTCTCCTACTCAGTTGAAGAGAGTTGCTGGACGGATAATTGGTGAGAACGGACGAACTCGCAGGGTGATTGAAGAAATCACTGAAAGTAAAATCTCAGTATACGGTCGTACTGTATCGATAATCGGTGTTGATCCAGGACTAGATTATGCCCAGAGGGCAATCATGATGCTTGTTGAGGGGGCACCACATGGTTCAGTATATTCCCAGTTAGAACGAATGCGAAGGCAGATGATTCGTCAGAGAGCCGAGTTATGGGAAGATACACTTGAGTGATTGATTTCAATCTATGATGAGTATTACGTGCGCTTTACCTGCTCTAATATGACAATCATACTCAGATTCTATTGACTAAAATGACTGAGGTCTCTGACTCCTACGATAAGTTCTCCAGTATTTCTCCAGCGGAGTTCTTCTACAGGAACAAACAGATGGCAGGTTTTGGTAACCCAACTCAGGCTATATACTCAACAACACGAGAATTAGTTGAAAACAGTCTTGATGCCTGTGAAGATGCTCAGGTATTACCAGTAATCAAAGTCGGAATCGAATCTAGCTCATCAAATCAGGTAATAATCTCGGTCTCAGACAATGGGACTGGTGTACCAGCTCGTTATGTACCTGAGGCATTTGGTCGAATACTCTATGGGAATAAGTACAACGCAAGACAGAGACGTGGGACCTTTGGCCTTGGTGTTTCAATGGCAATTCTATATGGTCAGATCACTACTGATCTTCCAGTGATAATTCATACACGAACCAAGGATGACCTTGGTCAATTATATCGAATTTCGATAGATATTGAAAAAAATCGACCGATTGTTGAGTCTGAGGCTATGAAGCACAGGGAAGAGCAGGGAACAACTGTTAGCATCCAACAAGGCGGAGATCTTGCCAGAGCGACCGATAGAGTGGTTGAGTATCTTCGCCTAAGTACAATCTCTTCACCCTATGCTTCTATACATCTAGAGATTGATGGTGTTGAGATATTAAGATCAGAATCATCGACCAATGCTGTACCGCCCCTGACAACTGCTGTTAAACCTCACCCACGGTCATCGGATCTTGAATTAATTCGTAGATTAGTCCAGTTGAACTCCAACAACCGCTTGCGGGAATTCATGACGGAATCATTTCAACAGGTTGGTAGACAAACTGCGTCACGCTTTTTCAAATTTGCAAATATTGACCCAACACGTATTGTTAGTACACTCACTCGGGATGAGATGGTTCAGTTTAGTTCGCTACTTCGGAAATTCAATGGATTCAATCGTCCTGATAGTATATGTCTAAGTCCCATTGGAAGTGAACCTTTCACACGGGCAATACAATCGATCTTCGACGTGTCGTTCATCAAATATATTCAGAGAAAACCCGTTGAATGGTTCGGGAATCCCTTTATTGTTGAGGGCGTGCTCGCTGTTAGTGCTGACTTTGCTAAAGCCGATACTCCCACCCTATACAGATTTGCAAACAGAGTTCCGCTTCTCTATGATTCCAGCGACGATATTCTGACTCGACTCTTGAGAAAGATGAATTGGGCAAGATATGGTATAAAATCAGTTCCTCCCGTTGCAGTCTTCTTGCATGTCTGTTCAACAAGGATTCCCTACAAAGCTGCAGGAAAACAGTCCCTTGGGTCCTCTCCCGAAATCGAGGCTGAGGTAATCCCATTACTTAGAGGTCTGGGAAGGAGCTTGGAGAAGGTCACAAAACGAAGTGATAGGGCTACTAAGGATGCGAAGAAGAGACGTGAATTCGAAAAGGGCATTCAACTTGTAGCTAAGTTCAGCGCAGAACTGGCCAATACAAAATCTATACCACCGACTGATGCTCTAATCCAGAATTTCTTTGAGGTAGACTCCAATGCATGATTTCCATCAATCCATTCAAATCTTAGTTGATCTTGGAAGTAAGATTGTGGAATCAATCAATGATGGTCAGTTTCCTGTATTAGAGCTACCTGAACGTGGAACTGGTAATATTGTCTATAGTTCGGAGTTCAGTCAGTTTGTTCTTGGGGATATACGGCAGAAACGTGACTCTAGCAATCTGAAACATTTGAGAAGTTTTGGCCAGCTTGTTTGGGTTGCATCTTTCGCGAAACAACTGCTAGAATCTGGCAGAACAAGCTCTTTGAGAGATCTCTATTACTCTAGCGAAGCCTTTGGTGTTGAGTTTAAAGATCAATCCGAATCTGATCGGATTGTTGCTGATTTAGAGTGTGTGACTGGGCTCCCTCGTGAGGAATTTGGAATCTTCCCAGAGGAGAATTCTTCGATTTATGGGGATGCTACTATGTGCTACACTGTTCCAGGCTATGAAGGTCGGATGGTAGACCTCACTATAAGCCCAGATGGACTACCAATAGGTCCAGCACTGACTAGTGCAGAACCAATTGAGTCTGGTGCAGATATCATCTTGGCAGTTGAATCTGGAGGTATGTTCTCACGACTGATTGAAACCCAAGCTTGGAAACAATTCAATGCCGTTTTGATTCATCTCGGCGGTCAACCTCCAAGGTCAGCACGACGTCTGATGAGGCGCCTTCGTGATAAGCTGGGACTCCGCGTTTACATATTCACTGATGGTGATCCTTGGGGTATGCACATTGCAAGGGTAATTATGTCCGGCAGTGCAAACTCAGCGCACATCAAAGATCTTGCAATACATGATGCTGAATGGATTGGAGTCACTCCTACTGATATCACTGAGTACTCTCTACCAACGGAGCCTTTCAACAATGCAGATATTCGTCGTTTGGATGAATTAGGGCGTGACATAAGGTATACCTCTACTGAGTGGCAAGACTATATCCAAGAATTCAGGACACTTCTACGGAAGGCTGAACAGCAAGCCTTTAGCCGGCATGGAATTGACTATGTGGTTGACACCTATCTGACTACTAAGTTGGGTTAATTTAGTATAGAATCAATAGAAGAAGTAGTCCACCATACGCTATGATTGCCTGTAGCAATATCAGCAATGTTACATTTCTCTTCTCCGTCATGCCCTTGAAGAAATGAGGCAATATCCAATACATCGTAAAGGGCCCGACCACTTCGAGCGATCCATCTTCATTCGGTGAAGCAAATTTTGCATACTCCATACCAGTTCTTTTGACATGTACTCTATAGAGTAGGTAGAGAAGAAAATTGAACAAGAAGGGAGCGTATAGAACAATTGCTAGCCTATCCATATTACCAAGAATCAAGGCTGCAGCGATTGTTGCACCCAGTGGTAGTCTACCAACATCACCTGGTAAAACCAAAGCTGGATATTTGTTGAATAGGAAGAAGGCAACAGAGGCACCGAGGAGAGCTGCAGCAATTGTTGCAGCATCCATCTGTCCTTGAGTCATCCCCTCGCCGTTGAATGATGGAAGCAGTAATACATAGACTATGACCGCAGATGCATTGACACTCGCAAGACCTGTTTCCAGACCGTTCATTCCGCCATACATGTTTGTAGCATCAATAATGAACGTCATCATCAAAGGCACAACAATGAGGGGATAGAGAATACCAAGGTTCAGTGATCCGATAAACGGGATATCCATTGTATTGGTTCCCACGTTCATTGCCATCATAGGTATTGATGCTAAAAGTGGGAGGATTATTTTGGTTCTGTTTTTGAAATCCAAGTTATCATCGAGAAGTCCAATCATCCCTGCCATCAGTACGGAAACTAGTGCTGCAAGAAGTCCAGGATTGACCTCACCATTATCATTGAATGTACTGATTCCAATTACAAGCAGAAGTGATGTCACAACTGCAAAGAGAAGAATAAAACCAGCACCTTTAGGAACCTCAGGTCTATCTGGTTTGTGCACATCTATTCCTACACTCCCCTTTTCTCTCAGCATGTTTATTGCTGTAGGTATCGTGAGTACTACAATAAGGAATGCAACCAGTAGTGAGATCAGGATGTTCAACACGAGTATCCGTTCCTTGTTATGATGACAATTCGAACTACTTTTACTCTTTTCGGGAGAGGCACAAAAGATAGTGCGACTCTTGTCCGTCCGAAACCAATAAAAAGCGAATCAGAAGTTTGAGCCCATGTTTGCGGCTCAGTTAGAACTGAGCTAGCAACATAAATACTTCATAGAATACGGTGATTCGGATTGACCCTGCTCCATAGACGGATAGCAACAATTGCCCTGCTGGCACTGTTCCTGACAAGCAGTGTTATGGCAGCGACTCCTACATCAGAAACGATAGATTCTAACTTAATGCAAAATGACCTCCTACAGAGTGATATGCTTGCTGAAGCTCTAATGGATGTGTCAATACCCTATGTGGATGATCACTATGGGTCTGCAGACGGTATTATTGATCCAAAGGAATATTCTATTGAGTACACAGATTCAGTAACTGGAGTCACCGTATACTTAGAGCATAATGGTACCGTTCTATTCGTAGGTCTATCTGCTCCAACTTCAGGATGGATTGCATTCGGATGGCAGAACTACACAGACGATTTCAACAGTGAGGGCTTGAATGGAAGTGACCTCATCTTTGGGTATGCACCGGGTGAGCCCCATTCACCAGTACCAAGAGTGACTGGCATAGAGGCTGTCACAGTTCACTATCTGTTAAGCACACGAAATGGAACATTCCAAGAAGAAGGAGACTTCCCCAATGACGAGTCCACGACTCCGATTCAGGAGGATTCCCTTCTCCAAGGTTACAAAGATGAAGTAATAGGGATGCGTATAGGTGAAGTACGTCATTTCATCCTGCCTGCGAAAGAAGCATACAATCAAGTTAATCATCCGATGTATGGAGAGGACCTTGAGTATATAATCACCCTCACCCGAATTGGTGAGAATCGTGATGATCCAACTGAATCAAGCGATATTGTATATAGTGACGAGCACGGTATAAGCACATTCCAACATATGCCTGATGATGATCAAGATCGAGTACTGGCAGCAGATGGCAGTGATGATGGTGTCCGTACTCAACTAGAATACTTCATTGCGATGGAGAGCTCAGATCCGGATGATATCCCACTAGAAACCATGACTGATCTCGAATACCCCCTCATGGTGATGTTTGGTGAAACCGAGGACATTTCTGATTTACCTGTACAACACACTGACTGGGCTAATCCAGTTATGGCCGATCTGATTCCCAATGAAGCACCCACCATTGTTGTCGAAAGTCATGAAGCTGATGAAGTTCTCGAGTGGATTGCACCATTTGTGGTTGAAACCACTGATAATACATACGTGAGACGAGTCTTCTGCAAGATCGACGACACAGATTGGGTGGAGATGAACTACGATTTCAAGCCAGACCGTTGGGACGTGACTCTGGACCTCTCGACATATGAAGAGGGTCCGCACGTAGCTTGGTTCAATGCCACAGATATCTCAAACGTCACCGGACTAACATCTCTTCCTTTCTCAATTGACCGTCCCTTTATTCCACTCATGGGAATGCGTGTAGATGTCATTCGAACCGTATTTACCGAACTATTTCACAATACACGAGTCGAGGACAGATTCTCAGTTCGGAATAATGGTTCAGCACCTATAGGTGCAATTGAGATATTCTTACCAAGTCAGTATGAAGTCAATTTCAACTCGATGACTGCACAGGACCAGAATGGAATACAGCTTAATGTTGCAAGACTTGAAAATGTCAATAACATGATGCATTGGCGAGTCTATTTCGTTGAACAAATCGGATTCGATGAAACTTACATTGTCTCAACCGAAATGAGTTTCCACTCTCTACACTGGGTGAGCGACTTTGATGATAACGTTTATGCAATGGAATTCTTGAGTTACCCCGTAGTACCTTATGTCATAGGTGAGGCAACACTTGCCCCTATTGATTTCAGAAGCGGTGACTCATTAGATGGTATTAGTCCTGCTGAAACTGTTGTGAACCTCAACCCGATGACTGTCAATGAATTTTATCTCTCAATCAAGTCCTATACGCCTCTAATTGTTGGACATAGAACAACAGAGATTACAGTTGACCCATGGGGTTGGATGCTCTATGAGGAAACCGTTCACATAGAGAATATTGGCCCCGCTAGAGAGAACTTACTTCTCTTTACAGTTCCTGCGCACTCTGTTGGTCTCAGAGTCTATGACGAAGTTGGGATTCTGGCAGCATCCATGCCTGGTTATTACGACTGGAATGAATCAGTCAATGTACAGATTAACCTGAGAACCGATCGATTTGGCGAGGACGGATTCTGGCCTGGGTACGACTATACGTTCAATGTTGAATATAGTATCCGTGCAACCGGTCATCAGTCCAGTGTAGCCCAAGGTAGTCTTTTAGAGGTACCAATGGGGACAATGGGTGATATGGTGATTGTTGAACACATTGTTGATGTGATAATCCCCAACTCAATCAGTGTCGTCGATCTTACAGAGGGTTACAGGATACTCCATGGCGTATTTGATACAACATACAGGTTCATCAAATACAATGGAACTGTTAGTAATCCACCAGTTGTTTCATTGACATATACTGTATCACTTGGAGCGATATCACGACCATTGATTTTCGCAGCCATCTTTGGTCTGATTGCATTAGCTTATGTTGCTCTTCGGAAAGTGGGAATCACAATCGATGCTCTTCCAATAGGGGATGGAGATATACCCACATCAGAGGCTCGATCGGCTGGTGCCCCACCTGAACTGCTCAGGAAATTCGCTACCCTTTACTCTCGAAAGACATCGCTCAACATAGACCTTGAGAAGCTTGATGCATCTCGACGTCGAGGCAAGGTGAAGAAGAGGGAGTATATGATTCGTGAACGTGATATTAAATCACAGATCGATCAACTCGATTCAGAGCTTCCATCAGTTCGAGAAGAGCTACTAAGTTTTGGACCAAGGTATCGTGACCAGATAGGTCAGCTTGAGCTTGAAAATGAGAAGATTGAAGGAGCAAAGGCTGGACTTCGTCAGCTATTGCGAAGAAAGAAGAAGCAACAGATTAGCAGGGCTGCCTTTGAGAAGATTCGACAAGATTATCTCAAGACTATCAAGAAGGCAACAAGTGCTACTGACAGAATTCTTCTATCATTTCAGGAGGAAGCTGGGGACATTTAGTCCCTGTCTTTCCTCCCTAGCCTCCTTAGTAACTCTTATCTGACGAAAAAGTCATGGTTACTATCCCCTCAGTGGTGTTAATGTGAGCGACAGTATGATTCTCCAAAGAGACAAAGTAAGCGCCCGGGAACTGATACCTCCCGATTCTAAGACACTCCAGATGTATCAATACCTATCAGGGAATCCCAAAGTACAGTCTTATCTACGTACAGCAAACAGAATGGCTGTTTCTCGTTTAGGTTACACAGACCATGGACATGTCCATGGTCTGTGTAACCTAAACGAGAAACAGCCATTCTGTTTGCTGTACGTAGATAAGACT
>JAEOST010000794.1 GCA_016840245.1 Candidatus Thorarchaeota archaeon | reverse complement strand
GCAATTGACCTTGCCATTGGAGACTACGGACTCAATATCAGTGTGTGGGATCATTTTGGAAATACACGATCACATGTGATCAAGGTTCATGTCATACCTGAGCCTACACCTACAACATTGCACACTACGACATCGACAACATCCGTCCTTCCCACTACAGCTACTGGTCCATCCACAACGAGCACAACGACTACAACGACAAATGCAACAACACCCCCTCCAGCTGACACAACGACTCTGATAATTATCATCAGTGTTGGTGGTGGAGTAGTTGTGATAGTCATCATCGTGATAGTGATTCGCAAACGGTCGGGATAATTGATTAGAGGAGCTCTGTAGCTCCTCTATCCTCTCTTTTTCATATCTCACCAAATCGGTGACATGCTATTTGATGCTCTCCATCAGTCTCCTGAAGTTGAGGCTTGTTCTTTAAACATACATCCTTCACATGAGGACATCTTGGATGGAATGTACAGCCTGTTGGAATCTCACGCAAATTAGGTGGGGCTCCTGGGATTCCTCTCAGCTTTGGTCTTTCTTTTCCGGCTCTCATCTGCATCATAGCAATTGTTGGAAAGGACGCCATGAGACCTTGTGTATAGGGATGACGTGGTTCATGGAACATCTGAACTGCATCTCCTATTTCAACTAAACGTCCAGCATACATGACACCCACTCGGTCTGCCATCTCTGCGATGACCGAAGCATTGTGCGAGACCATCATCATTCCCACATCGAACTCTTCCTTGACCATCCTCAAGACTCCAAGAACTTGAGCTTGGACTGTGACATCCAATGCTGAAGTTGGCTCATCAGCGATGACAAGATATGGTGCTGCAATCAGGGACATTGCAATCAGGATTCTCTGCGCCTCTCCTCCCGAGAATTTACTTGGGTCAAGGACATATCGACTCTCTGCATCCGCCAAGTTCACCAAGTCTAGATATTCAAGTACTCTATCTCTCATCTTTGCCCTACGAATGTCTGCTTTGTGAATCTCCAATGGCTCACCTGTCTGTTGACCAATGCTGAATATTGGTGAGAGTGCTCCTTGGAGACCCTGTGGGACATAGGAGATATGACTTCCAAGATAGTGAGCTCTTTCTCCTTCTGACATTGCCAGCAGATCTGTTCCTCTATACAATACTTTGCCCGCTACTGTTGTATCCCACACCTCTTTCTCCACGTAATCTAACTGATATGGGTATATCCAATCCGCCTGAATCTTTGCATCTTTGTAACGGTGGGTAATTTGGAAAAGACCCAGCGCTGCTGTGATTAGAGACGTCTTACCGCACCCTGACTCACCTAGTAGCCCAAAGCATTCCTTCTCATTTAGTGTAAATGAAACATCATCAACGACTACAAGGTGACCCTTACTGCTGGGAATGAATGCTCTGAGATTCCTAATCTCAAGCAGAGGTTCAGGCACTCGCAATCACTTCCCTGAATATTCAAAGAGCATAAGCCCAATAATAATCTGCGGAATTCCACATCCCCCAAAGATGTAGGGTGCCATAGGTTTTAGAGCTACCATAGAAAGACCAATCAACACCATCCAAAATCCACAGATAATCAGTACCAATGCAATGACGACCGCCCCCTTTGGTCTACCTAGAATCAGTGTTGCCTCATAGGATTCAATGCCCTCCTTATAGATCTCAATCTGGCTCTCATCGATTGTACTTATTCGAATTATCTCTGGAAGAGGTCCGGTCTTGTGTTCGATTGAGACGAGACATCCTATTGATGGAACCTCTCCAAGAGAATCCTTACTATAATGTAAGTACAGCCTATCTTCATTCTCTGCTTTGACCACAATTCTACCTGCTTTGAATCCTGCCCATTCACTAATCTCATGTCCTAGTAGAATCCCTCGTGTTGTAACAACTGAGGAAGACCTGCTAGAAGTCATAGTTAGGTGATTTCCCTCGTCTCATAATAAGCGGGTGTTTCACCGTATCGAAACAGTGATTGACATCAGGAGGTGTTTCACTACTCTGAAACGTTGTCTTATAGTATTTTGATGGACATCATAGCACATGACAGGCCAGGTCAGTTCAATCAAGGAAGTAGTAATCCTAAGGGTCTATATCAAGTCGGAATCAAAGACTATACAAGCTGCTGATATGGACACGATTGGCCATCCATTATGCACCCAGACTCGGTCTCCTGCTGACAAACTTGGAATGAGTGGTTACCTCCTACCGCATGATCAGCAGATATTACTGGATGCGTCTATTCGTGCAGCTAAATCTCTAGATATCCCTCTTGAGATAATAGATGCTTCAGATTACGGGTTATTGAAGCGATTTAAATCAAAAGAAGTCATTCCCAGAATTGAGATCGGTGATCTGGTCATTGTCGGGTTACCAACTTCCGAAGAGATTGTTGCAGCTGCTAAGCAGTCAATGACTGTACTTGACTAGAGTGTGGACTCTAGCATTCTCTCTAACATCAATCGTGTCTTTCCTTTTCGATTGATTGCTGTATAATGAATCATCGTCGAACATGTTCTCACGCCTGAATAATTCAGGATTGATTGATGGATTTCTTCCATCTTTGTTAGGTTCTGAGTAGTGAAGAAGGAGAACATAGTAGAATCAGTCTGATAGTTTCTAGAGTCTATATACTCTAAATTGTAGGCTTCTCTTAGAAACTGGAAAAACAAGTCTGTATCCATTGTTTGGTCATATGTTACTTTTGAGGTGAATGTCATGTGTCGTTCTAGATTCGGGTTCCATTTAGCTGAGAAGAGAATAAGGTCTCCATTCTCAAATTCATCCATTTTACTTCTGACCTTCTTTAATGAGATTCCTGTTTCAGAAGCAATATCGTGCAGAGGCATTCTAGGGTCCTTTAGTAAAATTCCTAGAATTTCCATCTCAGTCTTTGTGAATTCTGGAATACTCTCGGGTTTTCTCTTTCTGAGTGGTTCTAACATTTTATACTTCTCAAGACTTAGAACTCCTCGAATTCCCTTCAATAAACCGCACAACTGGTCAAACTCATCATCGGTTGCGAACTCAATACCAATATAGAAATCACCTGAGATTAATGGGTAAATCAGGTAAAGTTCATCACTCGATTTTGTTAGTTCGGCAATTGTGTCAATTGGAATAGAACCATCTGTATGTACTATGACATTGCCAAGTCTGAGATTGTACACAGCTGGGTCAATCACCACAAAGAACTCCTCAATGAATCCCCTCTCAATCATTCTGTCTACTCTCTTCTTAATCGATGAGGCGCTGAGACCGATCCTTCTACTGAGTTCTCTATAGCTCTGCCTACAATTAGCCATCAATTGAAATAAAATCTCTTTATCCTTGATGTCCAAGTTGATCAGCTTCGTTGAGTAAAGCGTACCTAGCTGGTCTTATTCTTATTGCATCGTCTTGCGTTTCCATACAACAATGACAATACTAGCTATGACAACTGGTGGTATTACTATCAGGCTTGTCTGTACTATGCTTGTTGACATATTGCTTAGTGGGTCTAAGGGATCGAACCCATTCTGAACTTCCAGATCGTCACGCATGTTGTCTGAGTCAGAATCTGAGTTCAGTGGATTTGTTCCTAGGAGGTATTCTTCCAAATTACTCAGATTGTCTTCATCTGGGTCGAGATTGGAGTCGAATGTCAGTGGGTCAAAACTATATTCTACTTCCCAGCCATCTGGTGTGGAATCTTGATCTGTATCGTTCGAATGAACATTTGTACCCAATGAGATTTCGAGCCAATTCACCAGACCATCATTGTCTAAGTCATCCTCATAATCATCTACAAGTGGGTCAAGACCATGTTCTATCTCTAAATAATCATTGATTGTGTCATGGTCAGAATCAGAATTAGAGGCATTGGTCCCGTACGTGAAGAGTTCCTCATTGTCCAGAAGACCATCGAGATCAGTATCGTTACTTAATGGATTTGTTTTATGGACAAACAACTCATCAAAATCCAGAACTGTGTCTGCATCACTGTCATTGGATTGAGCATTTGTAAAGTAGGTGAACAATTCCTCAATATCTAGAAGACCGTCAAGATCCGAATCATTACTTAATGGATTTGTATTATGAACAAACAACTCATCAAAATCCAGAATTGTATCTGCATCACTGTCATTGGATTGAGCATTTGTAAAGTAGGTGAACAATTCCTCAATATCTAGAAGACCATCAAAGTCAGAATCGGGTAACAACGGGCTTGTGTTATATTTGAATATCTCATCCGCATCAAACAGAGAATCTAAATCTGAATCATTACTCCTTGGGTTGGTGAAGTATTCGAGAACTTCCTCATTATCAAGAAGTGTATCAGAATCAGTATCATTCAGAAACGGACTCGTCTTGTACCCAAACAACTCGTCTGGATCCAACAAGGAGTCTGAGTCAGTATCAGCAGACGAGACAGATGTCCCGTACTCAGTGAGTTCTACTGAATCAAGAAGTCCATCGGAATCCTGATCAGCGGCATCAACGATAAAGACGGTCTTTTCTGATTCATACCGTCCAAATTCACTCTCTACGATCACCCAACAGAATACCGTATTTCCATCAGGAAATGAGTTCAATAGAGCATACACGTCTGTGACGTTATCCTGTAGCTGAGTATAGTAGGTATGTCGGTAGAGTCTGTTACTCTCATTGTAGTGTGCACTCTTTGCAGTATAGGGAGCAGAGTACTCAAT
>JAEOST010000793.1 GCA_016840245.1 Candidatus Thorarchaeota archaeon | reverse complement strand
TTCATTGAATCGAATCTTCACACCAATTCCGTAGATTGTTGTATTTTCCATACTACGAATATTGATCTCTTCAACAAATCCAGGACCCGCAGCAATCACGGGGGAATTATTGTAGAACATATAGTCAAGCCCATTGTGTATAGCTCCCCATGGACAAACATCAGTTTCACTATATCCATTATTCCATGCCATAATGTCTGACCGATTTTCGTAGATTACACCCATATTGTTGAGAATTGTAGAGTCATATCGCCCTTCATTGTCAAATGTGTCCGGGATATCATCGCCGAAAATACCATCTGGTCCAAGTAGGTATAGAACTCCAACAGAAACAACCAAGACAAGAACTAATGCAACAACGCATGTCTGCTTCTTCATAATACCAGAGAGGAATTGTGTAACCTAAAGGTGTTCTGCTATTTCAGTGGTTGGTCAAGTAATGTTGCAGTAATGTTTTTATCAGAACTACTTCCCAAAACAAACACTCAAGGGCCCGTGGCATAGCCTGGAGAAATTGACAGTGTCGTTTCGGGCTGTTATTGCGCCGCTCTGATAAGGCGGATGTCGGGTGTTCGAATCACCCCGGGCCCACCACTTTTTGGTAAATACTTTTATAATAGTTTTAATTATTATGGTGTTATTGGGGGTTTCGTACAATGGTAAAAGATCACCATTGGAGAGTAGGCAGTATACTCTCAATTTGGATTGCTGCAATGATTCTGGTTACATGTTGGGTACCAAGCCAAGCATATGGTTGGTTTCCCTCAGGAGATTGGTGGGCAATAGATGATTCAAATCATATAGCTTGGGCAATAGAAGACCAGCCATCTCAGGGCAAAGTTAAGTGGAAATCGCGATTTCATTGGACTGAGAATCACTGGCCTGAAGATCATTGGTGGCCGCCAGACATCCCTGTTAGTGAGAAGACATGGGTTGACGAATGGTATATGCATGAATTTCGGAGATTCGAATATCAGAACTATGGTGATGCTTATGACTATGATGTCATGGATGCAGATTTATCATATTACACTACTCTTCCCCCACCTCATGAAATAGAGCGTGAAGAAAGAACGTCTTGGCCGAATTGGTTTTGGGATTACTTCAACAACGATGAAGAGGTTGAAGTGATATGTAAGGAGCCTTGTGATATTGTACCTTACAATACTTATCTTGTAAGAGTGACTTTCACTAAGAAGTCATGGTATGATGATTATATGATGGTTCTTGAATCCGAACATGGTAATTTTGGTTCAAGTCCTCCAGACGATTGGAAAGAAATCGAACGTATCAATTATGTTGTACCTAGTGCATTAGGAATCTCACGAATAGGTACAACATCTGGTATCGGATCTTTGAATTATATATCTAATCCATTTCCTACATCCCTTCAACAAGATGTGGTGTATTTTCAGAGGGAATCACCCGTACTTGATGTAATCCGGGAGGGGGGTAAGACACCATATTCTACTATAATAGTACAAGGGAACTACTCTATGAAGCTTTTTGTATCTGAATATGCACATATCGCTTCTCAAAGTCATTTAGACAGATTTGTATCAAGTAAAATGGATGAGCTAAGTACTATCGAGAAGGAATGTAGTTCTATTGATGCTATTATTTCATTCAATCAAGTTTTGTCGTATGAGGAATTACTGTCATTCCAAAATCAGTATGATATCAGTATTGATTGGTTGAGATACACAAGCACCATCGGTGGCGGAAAGATTGATGTTCAAGAATCTGATAATCTCACAGACATAGTTGATATGTATAGTAATCCGTATAAAGAGGAATTTGGTAGCCACTTCGAGCTTGTTGAAGGTGTTGGAGCAATTCGAGCAATAATACCCTATGAATCTCTTAGCAATTTAGCTGAAGATGAGAGAGTTATATTGATTGATCGAGGACCAATTCAGCTTACAACTGAACTTTCAATTCAGCATCCTGATACTGAAATTGTGTTTCATTGGTACGATATCTACCAAGAATATGTTAAACTAAATGAGTGATGAAGAATTACCGGGAGATGAAAATTGTATCATCGAAAGAGCTATCATAGAATTCAGGGAGCAAATCACTATGAATGATGAAGTACTTCTAAAGGATGGGGAAAACCAATTCTCTCCCTATCTTGATAATCTATTACTCGTAGCTGGGGGTTTAGTTCTCATTTTCTCACTTCAAGGCGGTTTATTCGTTTCTATGTTTCTTTACTCTGCTTTGTTATACCCAATCGTAGGATGGTACCCTCAACACGAAATTGTAGGAGGAATTGTGACATACTCGATATTTGTCATTCTAATTGCTATTATGCTGATAGTGATTGACCGATACGCAGGAATCAAGAATTCTCAAATGCAACGGGCACTTGGTGCTGGAGCTGGTCTATATCTTCTGGCATTCCCAATTACACCAATATTGTGGTTCAATGACAGATATGTTATTCCTGGACCAGCTATACAGTACATTTTTGGCATCGAAGTGAGTTTATGGCCGTTTCCTGTATTATTGGGCCTTTTAGTTCTACTTCTATTATGGCGAGAGCCAACTCTGTCAATGAACCCTCGTAAAGCTACAAGAATACAGTTATTGTTCCTTGTTCTCGCTATTATAATAGTCGCAATAGATTTTGTTTTAGCCTATTTCAGGTTTGAATTGAATCATCTTGAAATGTGGGTAACACCATTCACGCTTCTTCTTCAAGTATCTGGTCTCAGTTTATCAATTGCCGCTATACTGCGTTTTCATGAACTCAATAAGACAAAAGAGTGATCTCTCATTAGCATAGGATGTCGGGTGTTCAAACGAAACGGAGATTTCTTCGTTTCTGGAAGTCACCCCGGGCCCACCATTACTTCTCGACTTCCTATGTCCATCAAACTGAAGAAACCAAGTCTTTTTCTCCAAGTGTTGTACACGTCATTAGTTGTTTACAATGACAGAGTCCAGCAATTCACCAGTAGTCATTGATATCAGTACACGTCTCACAATGATTGGATTTGCAGGAGAAACAACTCCACGATTTGTGTGGCCTACTGTTGTCGGATACCCATTGGATGAGATTATGGTAGACAGTGATGTGACAAGAGCCTACAAAGCAGGTCGGGATGCATATGACTCACTATCTGAGAGACTTGTGTATCCTCTAAAGGCTGGATATATTGAGGACTGGGATGCAATAGAGGCAATTCTGCGATTTGGATTCGATGCACTAGAACTTGACCCATCTGGTTGTCAGGTATTGCTGACAGAACCCGTGTTCAATCCTCCAGATATCAGACAACATATTTCACAGTTGATGTTCCATGAATTAGGTATACATCACCTCTTCTTGGCAGTAAGACCTGCACTCGTTATGATAGCAATCCGCAGACCCTCTGGTGTAGTGATAGAGTATGAGCCTGATTTTGCGTACATTATCCCATTCCTCGATCGGTTTGCTATCCCAACTGCATTGGAAATAGTAGATTTGCCTGTCACGACGGGACTTGAGTTTTCATATCTTGCAGAACGATTGGTGGCTGCTATTGAGGAAACTACTCCGGAGATCCATAATCTACTATACAGTAACATCATAC
>JAEOST010000792.1 GCA_016840245.1 Candidatus Thorarchaeota archaeon | reverse complement strand
CCTTGAGATAGTACTGTTGGTTTTGGGGGTTATCAGCCCACTTACCCAGTAGACGTTGAAAGAATCTCTGCAGGAAATTCATTGAAGTTTCCATCAGCTGTCACCCATGTAGTTATTGGCTCGTCTATCGACGACGTTATAAAACGCTCGGTCAGTCAGATTATATGACATGAAGGAAACAATGAGCAACATCGACATCAGGATGATACTTCCTGAACTGCAGAAAGCGGCTGAAGGCGCTTTTATCAAGAATGTATACCAGTATGGTGACATATTTGCATTGAGACTATACCAACCGGGAGGTGGCACCACACAGCTACTCATTCAGCCAGGTCAACGTGTGCATCTAAGTGAATTTCGACGTGTTGCTCCCAGGAATCCACCAAAGTTCTGCACTGTCCTAAGAAAGTATCTCCGAGACCGTAGAGTAGTCAGTGTCACACAGCACGAACTTGATCGAATTATTGTGATTGAGATTGGAGATGAGAACACGACACACAAACTTGTGGCAGAATTGTTTGGTCAAGGCAATCTATTACTGCTTGACCCCGAAGACACTATCTTTGTTGCAATGAGATACAGACGAATGCGCGACCGAGATGTGATTCCTAAGGCCAAGTATGAATTCCCTCCACCTCGTGGTATTGACATTCTCACATTGGAATCTAATACATTTGATGAGATTATTGTCGACTCCAAAGCGAATGTTGTGCGTACTTTGGCAAGCAGACTGAATCTAGACTCCTTAAGCTGTGAGGAGATTTGTGCCCTCTCCGGGGTATCACCTAAAGCAAAGGCTGCAGAGCTGGATGAGCAAGGGATGAAGGATTTAAGATCTGGAATCCAAAAGTTTGCAGAAAAGCTAAAAGAGGGTGTCAAAGAACCTCGAGTGGTTTTTGACGATGAACCTGAAGAAACAGATGATGAAGTGGGACCAACAGCATTCGTCCCATTTGAGTTTGAGATTTATGGAAACCTGTTTCATGAAACCTATGAGACCTTCAGTAAAGCGATAGATGAGTTCTATGGTGTGTCTGATATTGAGTTGGAAGACGAAGTAGTAAAAGATGCGATGACGAAGGAACAACATCGTCTTCAGACAATAATTGATAGACAGGCTGAGAGTATCACCCGTCTAGAAACAAAGGCAGAGAGCCTAAGGGTAGCTGGAGAATTAATCTATGCACACTTCCAGACTGTTACAGATGTTCTTGAGACCATAATGGAAGCTAGAACTGGAGGTCTTTCGTGGGATGAGATCACACGCAGAATTGAGGATGGAAAAAGGAAAGGAAATCCGTCTGCACTGATTATCGAGAAGATTGTCCCATCACAGGCGCAGATAGTTGTAAGATTGAATGATACGGATGTCAAGTTGGATATTAGATTGAGCACACAGGATAATGCTTCTCATGCATATGGACAGGCAAAGAAATCAGAGGCAAAGGCAGTAGGTGCAAAACAACAGATAGAGAAGACAAAGGCACAACTGGACAAACTTGAAGAAACGGTAATTGAACCTGAAGCACAACGACGAATAGTGAGAGTAAGAAAGAAACGATGGTATGAGAAATTTAGATGGTTCATCTCCTCAGATGGTTTTCTGGTTATTGGGGGTCGTGATGCTAAGAGCAATGAGCATCTTGCAAAGAGACAGATGGGTGCAAACGATGTATTCTTGCACGCCTCGATGCACGGAGCTCCCTATGTAATAATCAAGGTTCCTGATGATTCACCGAGTGAACAGACAATACAAGAAGCTGCACAGTTTGCAGTCACCTTTTCTCGTGCATGGCAAGATGGTCTATCAAATGGTGATGCATTCTGGGTCAATCCAGAACAGGTCAGCTTCACCCCTCCTTCGGGAGAATATCTTCCAGCAGGTGCTGTAATGCTCTACGGCACGAAGAACTATGTCAGAAATGTGCCAGTCGAACTCCTAGTAGGTGTGATATTGGAGGAGGAGCATGCGATACCAGTATCAGGGCCACCCTCAGCAATCGAGTCGTTGACAGAGTATCATGTTCGAATTATTGCTAGTTCGGATAAGAAAGGACAACTGGTCAAAGACATTCTGAATCGTCTGAAGAGTCTAGTGCCTGATGACAAAGTTGGGCTCATTATTGATATACCTCAGGAAGATATGATGCGGGTTCTGCCTTCAGGCGGAGCAAGAGTCACTGAAATCAAGTAATAGAACTGGTTTGATTGACACAGACACACTTTTATCTCTAGTACAAAGCAGTCGATTTGAACTTCTAACATAGAGGTCATCCTTATGGCAGAACCCTCGCATACAATGTCCGTCAGAGACATCATGTCTGTAAATGTAGTTACAATGCCGCCAGATGCATCAGTTGTTGAAGTTGCTGCATCGATGCGGGACATGGATATTGGATCCATTGTCATTGTTGATAAACAACGCCCAGTTGGGATAGTGACTGAAGCAGACATAGCACGGAGGGTTGTAGCAGAGGAAAAGAATCCACAGACAGTGAAAGCAGCAGATGTGATGAGTTCTCCACTCGTTCATGTCACGCCCGATGTGCCACTCACAGAGGCTATGCGTGTGATGGCAAAGGGAAATTTGCGTAGATTGGCAATCCTCAAGAATGATTCACTTGCAGGAATTGTAACTTCTCGAGATATACTACGCTGGTCACCAGAGCTTATTGATATCCTAGTCGAATCACTTCGGCTCAGAGAAGAGGGTGCTTCTGAAAAACTGGAAGAAGAGGATGAGCTGATTACTTACGGAGGAATCTGCGACAGCTGTGGTGAATATTCGAATGCTCTTGTCTTAGAGGATGGCGAGTATCTCTGCGAACTATGTAAGACACCAACTTAGGTGAATTTCAGGTTCCCCAAGACTCAAATCCTCACAGTACATTAGATAGTTGTCAATCCAAACAGTGAACGCACGCGAATCCATTGGAGGTTCATATATTGAAAGTCAGCCAAATTATGACAGATCCCGTCACCATTGATAAGGATCAGAGACTCTCGTTCGCCCTTGAACTTTTAGATAAGAAGGGCACCGATAGATTAATTGTAGTGGAAAATGGAGACCTCAAGGGTATTCTGACCTACGCAGACATTGCTGATAGACTTGGAGTGAGTAAGGTAGTTGCAGTATCCATAGGCAGACTCCATGTTTCAAGTGCCATGACTGACACGGTGATTACCGTAGCACCAGATGATGAAGTGACTGACGTTGCTCAGCTAATGGTGGACAGAGGTATGAGTGGATGTCCAGTCGTAGACGGCGATAAATTAGTCGGCGTCATCAGCAAGAGAGAGTTGTCCAGCCTTCTGAAGAAATTTGATGAAGTTAAAGTAGAAGAACTCATGACCACGGAAGAATTGTTGGTTGTCAATCCCGTGGAGCGACTCATTAAGGCTCGAATGGAAATGCTAACAGCTGGCTACTCTGGACTACCTGTTACAGATGGCGGCCGTGTCTTGGGACTACTCACGGAACGTTCTGTAGCTGAAGCAATGGCAAGGTTTAGCGTTGAGGTACCAGACAAGTATCGTGCAAGCCAGATAAGACAGATTCGTGTTGTTGATGCTATGATACCACAACCCCCTCTAGTATCACCTGAGATGTCTATATCTCAAGCTGCTACAATGATGTTAGATGCTAACTTGAATACACTTCCAGTTGTTGGTGAAGGAAATCGCCTAATGGGCATAATTAGTGCTACTGACCTAACACGTTTTGTAGCCAATAAATTCAAGATACCTGAGGTAGAGAGTTAGCACAGATTGTCAAGTGGTCCTTCTAAGGACGTTGATTGGACATGTCTGTGGATTTGCTACTAAAAGACGGAATTATCATAGTGGAAGGAAGAGAAGAAGTTCGATCTGTAGCCATAAAGGGCTCACATATCGAAGGCTTCTATTCCTCGGGGAACGAACCAGAAGCAAGAAGAACATTGAGCTGTAGTGAGAAGTATGTTCTTCCAGGCGCTATTGATATTCACGTGCATCTTAGAGACCTCAACGACTCCCACAAAGAAGACTATGAAACCGGGACAATGGCAGCAGCAGCGGGTGGAATCACAACTGTAGTCGACATGCCTAATTCGAATCCACCTGTACTATCCAAAGCTGTCTTAGACCAGAAAATTGCAAGTGCTACTGAGAAACGATTCGTGAACGTGGGATTTTATGCAGGATTCCCGAAGAAGCTAACAGACTTCAATGAGAGTGTTGCATCCAGAGTTCTAGGCATCAAAGTCTATCCGCACGCACCGCTTTCTGGCGTTTCTTCATTCAACCAAGCTCGTATTGAGTCCTGTATGAAACTAGCTGCAAAGTTCAACCTACCACTGCTCTTTCATCCTGACTCATCAAAACAAAGTAAAACCCCCAAGACACATGATGAATTCTTTGAGCTTCACAGTTGTGAGAGTGAAATCGAGTCTATTCGCAGGTTCATTATGGCTCGAAATGATCATGATGTGAGACTTCATGTCTGTCATGTAAGCTGTGGGGCATCTACAAGATTGATTGCCAAAAACAGGGCTGAGATGAATCTGACCGCAGAAGTCACACCGCACCACCTCTTCTTGGACAGTAGTGAAATTGTACATGAAGATGGTAGTGCAAAAATGATGCCTCCTGTGAGATCACCATACGATAATGAAGCATTGTTGATGGCACTACGTCAATGTGTGATAGACTGTATTGCATCAGACCATGCTCCACATCCAGACGATGACAAGACAGGCCCATTCTTAGATGCTCCCTCTGGAATACCTGGACTGGAAACAACACTTCCGTTACTTCTCACAGAGGTATTTGAGGAGAGAATGTCATGGGTGGAGTATCTACGTGGCTGCTGCTCAGGTCCTGCAAAGATACTTGGATTACAGACTAAGGGATTATTGTCTGAGGGATATGAAGCAGATATCACTGTAGTTTCAAGAGAGGAGTATCACATTCGCGGTTCTGAATTCCACTCTAAAGCAAAAGTGACACCCTTCGAGGGACAACGTGTTCTCGGAAAGCCTGTAATGACCATTGTAGGAGGAATACCTGTCTATGCGAATGGAGAATTCTTAGTTGAACCTGGAACTGCAGGTAATGTGCCTGTCGTAAGATAACAAAGTAGGCAAGTTTTGCATATAGCGGATAATTATGGTAGATTGTTTCCGGCTTTGAGCAATTTAATAACAGGATTTGAACAAAGGGAGTTGAGTTGATTGCACGTGGGACATACCTATTCGTACAATGATGGAGTATTTCTCGTGAGTCTTGCACGTAAGACTGTTGATGAATATGTGAAACATAAGAGAAAGCTACTCCCTCCTGACAATGTTCCAAGCCATCTGAAACAAGAGTCTGGTGTGTTTGTGACTCTGAACTCAGTAAGTGGAAACATGGTCTCCCTTCGAGGATGTATTGGTCGGCCTTATCCTACACAGCCCCTAGTAGAAGCCACTATTGACTCTGCAGTGGATGCTGCTGTCCATGATCCAAGATTTAACCAAGTTGATGAGAAGGAACTAGAATCAATCATTGTAGAACTAAGTGTACTGACACCACCACAAAAAATTGAGTACTCTGACCCGAAGGAACTGCTAGATATTGTAAGAGTTGGACGTGATGGTCTCATAGTGGGTAGAGGAATGCGGCGAGGTCTCTTACTACCACAGGTTCCAGTTGACTGGGATTGGAACGTGAGAGAGTTCCTTGAACATACATGTAACAAGGCGGGATTACCAACTGATGCATGGCAGGACTCTGCCACTGAATTGATGTCATTTCAAGCAGAAATATTTGGAGAAGAAACTCCCAGAGGTAACGTGATTAGAGATCCAAAACACCCCCGATGTTGATTAGTGAGGTAGATAGATGATGAATAGTCCTCCACCAGAAGTGATTGAGAGCCTGAGATACTTCCTCAGAGAAGACATCAGATCAGGAGATTTGACAACAAAGATACTAGGAACGCATGAAAAACCAGGAGTAGGTACAATATTTGCAAAGAGTAGAAGCGTACTGGCAGGTGTGGAGGAGGTCATTGCCATTGCAAAACTCACAGGACTATCTCATGAAGTTCTGGAGTTCGAGGGGAACTGGGTGGGTCCTAAACAACCGGTCTTACGTCTTCAAGGTCCTGCAAAGACTCTACTTCAGGTTGAGCGGCTCTGTCTCAACCTGATAATGCGAATGAGTGGAGCAGCAACAAAGGCATACAATATGGTGCAGGCAGCAAGAGAGAAGGCACCTCATATCAAGGTGGCAGCAACTAGGAAAACAACCCCTGGTTTCAGATATTTTGAGAAACGTGCAGTTCAAGTTGGAGGGGCAGACCCTCACCGGTATGCTCTGGATGACATGGTTCTGATCAAGAATAATCACATTTCGGTGATTGGCAGTGTGGAGGACGCAATAAGGGCAGCAAAGGAATCGGCATCATTTACAAAGAAGATATCCTGCGAGGTCAGGAGCCTGCAAGAGGCAGTAGCTGCATCTCAGGTTGGTGCAGATATAATTCTCCTTGATAATTTCACTCCAAAGGAGGCTGCCAAAGCGCACAAGGCTCTGGTGGACCTAGGAACACGAGATAGAGTCATACTTGAGACCTCAGGTGGAATTGATGAGGACAACGTGCGAGACTTTGCTGGCAGTGGCGTCGATATCCTCTCATCAGGTGCACTGACGCACTCGTACATAGCAGCTGATTACAACATGTTAGTGTCACTGTTGTAGAAGAGAAAGAGTTGGTGCCCCGGCCGGGATTCGAACCCGGGTCTAGGAATCGAAAACCCCTGATGCTGGGCCGGACTACACTACCGGGGCCTATTTTCAGCGGATGAAGTCAAGCGGTTATTAACATTGTGCAGTGTAAGTCAGTTATTGGAGTGGGGCTCTCTCCACTGAGCGTACTTTTTCTATCCGTCGACGAACTAAATGCATTACTGCTCTGGGCTGATTCTTCTTATCACCAGATGAGCTGCCTGCAAATGTCTGAAGCAGGAATGACCTGAGATCTGATGAGGTAGGAACACCTGATAGAACCTTGCCACCAGCTACAATTGTTGGAATTGTCATGATACCATAGGCCTCAGCGATGTAACGAAAACGTTCTATGTCCACCTCATAAATGGAGTTGGCATCGATAAGATCATCTCCTTCATTGTGAAGCATATCCTTGAGTACTTCACACCATGTGCAATCCTGCGAGGTGAACAGCAAAATCATCTCTAGGTCCCCGACTAGTTCCAATCGTAGTTTTGATTCTACAATTTAAACTCGGATAAAGACCACTGGATACATTATTCACTCGAACAACAACCGGAACAACCACTACAGCAATCAGCACAGCCACCACAGCAGGCAGCACAGCCTATAATCGAACCAAGTACAACTACCAAAAAGAACCAAGCTGTGAAAAGAACGAATGCAATCAAACAGCAACTTCCAAGTATACCTATGATTGTACCTATCCTATCTACTCGTTTTGAGAATCTATACCTACCCAGACAAATAAGACAGCATACTTGGCGTCGAGTATACTTCTTTTCAATTCGACGAGGGCGATCTTCGGACCTGTAGTCGTCCGGCATTGGTATATCCGACATGAAAGGAATTGAGGGGTGTAGCTTGGTAAAGTATTTTCCTATCTTATTCACTAATTACTTTACATCTCTGGCCTTTGTTTCCATTCTATCTCATCACGAGTAGGTAAAGAAACATGATTCTTAGTTTCATCCAATTCTAAGTCAAGTTTCTTTGACGCAACGTTAATATCTCAATGCAAATGCAATAACATTGCCTTTGGCACCCACGGGCCCATAGCTCAGCTTGGTAGAGCACCAGGCTCATAACCTGTATGTGTGGAGATATCCTCCCTGCAGGGGAACGGTCAGGGGTTCGAAATAGCATATGGTTTCTATGTGCTTCGAGATTCCCCTTGGGCCCACCACTTCTATTTCAATTCTCTTCACTCAGTCTGGTTGATTCCTTATCACGAACTGCCTCAATCTCTATGATGAGAGCATCATAGTGCTGAACTAGGTCGGAGTCTTTCAGGCGTATTGCAACTGATTTTGCCTGATCTAACAGTGCAACCAACCCAGTGGCTTCTTCTATTATCTCTTGGATGATTTTTCGCTGCTTCTTGTCAGAGGGTTCTGTATCAGACTCTGCTACCAACTTTGCTAGGTTTTTCCGTTCTTTGGCAATCTTCTTCTCGAGTTTCTGAAGATGTTTGTCACTCCCATCAACAACTATGATAGGTTCCTCTCTCTCATCTTTGAGTCCCAATACTCCCTTGATATCATCTCGAAAGAAGCTGATAATCAATCCTAGGAAGACTGCTATTACACCTGCAAAGAATCCCTCTATACTAGAGAGTACAAACGCTACCATACTCACAATGATTAGGATTATCAGAAGTGCAAGTAGTCCCTTCCATGAGAAGCTGCTTTTTTCACTATTCAATATGGGTCTTGATACGATGACGGAAATTTGCAGATTTATGTTTCTCTTAGTGCCCTACTCTCACATCTACATAAAAAAACCTGATTTTCATCAAGTTTCTAATGGAAGTTGAGAGGATATTCGATTAAGGATCACTGCGCCCAGTAGCATGTCTATCATGAAGCTCAAATTTCTGAGGATGAGAAATGAGTTCTCCACGATAGCGATAGAGCCCAATCCAACATAGAGAGAGACAAGTATAGCAAGCGCAATCTTGTAAATCTTCAGTTCAGGCGGATTACTGAGAGCCACGATGAGCATGACTATGAAAATCATGCCAGCCATGTAGCTTGTTAAATCCTTGATGAAGGTGAAAGACCAGAGAGTTGCGAAATACACGTCGTCTGGCGTCCATCCAGCGGGAACTCCATTCAAGAGTGCAACGTGGATGGCATTCTCAACCATATCACAGAAACCAGTCATCAGTCCTAGAGTGAGTGCTAACTTGGGAAAGAAAGGTTCCTTCTCTTTGATGAGTATATACATTCCATAAAAAATACCGACATAACCCACAATGAAGAATGTATCAAAGACTATCCCAGCAAGCTGCATGGATATCTCACCGGGTTGTGCAGTTGTGAGGTCATTGATTATGTTCTGAGGATCTGTTGCCTCATGGAATTGGCCACCTTCGGGATCTAGTAACGTCCCTACAGTCATCCCAATCGTCATTAGGAATCCTATGAAGACAAAGACAGCTGCGACCTTCAGTCGAGTTCCAATTAATTCAGACATTGTGAAGCATCTCCATCGACGCGTTCATGATATTGTGGTAAACACCATCTTATATTCGCCGAATTCTTTGGAACACGTGTTCCAATAATTATTGATACTCAATGTTAGAGGGTAATTGTCTTATACTTGGAAGCTATACCTTAGTCACTTCGAGGTGTGTCAATGCAGTTTGTCCTTCCTGACGACCCAATTGTGCTTGGATTGCTCGCTAGTCTTCTGGCAGGTTGTGCTACGGGATTAGGAGCGCTTCCGATATTGGTGAAGAGCGACTTCAGTAGGAGAAGTCTAGACCTCATGTTAGGATTTGCTGCAGGTGTGATGTTAGCAGCATCTGCATTCAGCCTGCTTGTGCCTGCAATTGATATCATCGCACCAGCGAATGACTGGACACAGGTAATCACAGTTGTTGGTCTTGGTCTCCTTCTTGGGGGTCTCTTTGTCCACGTGGCTGATCGCTATATACCGCATGAGCACTTCGAGAAGGGTCAGGAGGGACCATCCTCGACCATGGCAAGGGTCTGGCTGCTTGTCTTGGCAATTACAATCCATAACTTCCCAGAGGGTCTTGCAGTGGGTGTGTCTTTTGGAACAGGTGATACCCTGACAGGCGTATCAGTCGCAGTGGCGATTGCACTCCAAAATATACCTGAGGGGCTTGCTGTTGCCGCACCAATGGTCCGAGAAGGTTACTCCAGAAAGTATGCAGCAGGTCTTGCTCTTTTGACCGGACTTGTAGAACCTATTGGAGGAATCCTTGGTGTATCTGTAGTTACCTTTGCTGTCTTTCTCTTACCTTATGGACTAGCGTTTGCTGCAGGTGCTATGATATTTGTTGTGGGAGATGAAATGGTACCTGAGAGTCATTCTGAGGGCAATGAACGTCTAGCAACATGGGGAATCATGATCGGGTTCTTCATCATGATGACCCTGGATAATGTCTTCACATTCCTCTTTGGAGGATAGTAGAAGAACTAAACCGAAAGAGTATGCTTTGAAAAGAATAGGCATACTCTTCTTGTAGGATTTGAAACAGACGACTACTATTTCTTCATCTCATACAGACCCTTCAACGACAAAACTTCATCCCAAACTTTCCCAAAACGTTCTTCGTCAACGTTTGGTTTCCTAATACATCTCAGAAGTATTTCCTGCTGCTGTTCTGTACTGCTTGGTTTGGAGTGAAGCTTCAGGGCGTACGATGAGAAATCACGCACGATATAATCGAATATCTGATCGAGTAGTGTATCATTGATGTCAAATTCCTTAGCGTTTTCAATGATGAGCTGTCCATATACTACTAAGGTGAATAGTTCTCCAGCATTTAGAATGAAGTCAAGATCCTCTCCCTGTTTTTCATCAGGGGTCGCCTCAGCCATGAACTCGTTGAAGACCTGAATCTGCTCCTTGAAGATGTCCAAATTTGGTAAGCTGATAGTATCAAACGTCTTACGATAGTCATGAAAACGTATCAGACTCATCCCCTTTGTGGGACCTTGTTTGAACATGAATTCGTCATGTTTAGGAGTGTCTATAGTTGAAATCTCAGGGCACTCGTCACTCATGAAGAAATAGGCTGGCATGAACTTGATTATCTGAGCCATGTTGACGTGGACTGTTCCCTCTAATTTTGGCAACGCTCGAATGTCCCTTGTAGCTGCAGAGAAATACGTTTCAGCCTCAAATCCTCTGGCGGCAATCACATCCCACAATAGGTCTATAACTTTCTCTCCTTCACTGGTGACCTTCATCTTCACCATGCTGTTATAGAGAATGTAACGACGATCTTCAAGAGAGGCCGTTCTCATGTAATCTCCGGCTCGTGTGGCAAATAGCTTCATCGCTACTAAGCGTACGTAAGCATCAACTAATAATTGACGAACGTGCGAGAAGTCAGTGACCCACCCACCATAGAGATTCCGATTGGCAGCGTGGTTGATGGCCTCGTAGAGTGCATGAGTACAAATCCCGATTGATGCCCAACCTAGGTTGTACTTGCACAGATTGACTGTATTCAACGTGCAGTCCCACGCATCACGTGCTCTGGAAAGAATATCTGCATCGGTTATTGGATAGTCGTTGAGTTTGTATTCAGCCACGTAAGATTGGACTGCAACGAGATTTCTAACACATTCATACTTCTCGTGTTGTGAATCAGCAACAAAGAATACGTAGCTGCCGTATTTCTCATCATCTGGATCTGTAGGTTTATCGGTCTTTGCGAAGATGGAAACCAGGCTAGCTATATTGCCATTTCCTATGTAGTATTTACTACCCCGTGCTTCGTATTTGTTATCCCCCAAATCCTTTAGAAGCATTTCAGTTGAATAGATATCAGCCCCATGATTCTGCTCACTTAATCCGAACGCGAAGACTCCACCATCTTTCAGCAATTGTGCGGTCTTTTTCTTAACTTCCTCATTCTTGCTCATCCATATTGGTCCTAATCCAAGGGCTGTCACCTGCCAAGTATACCAGTAGTGAAGTCCATAGAAAGCTAGAATCTCATTGAACTCCATGTTCCGCCAAGTGTCCCAACGACAATCCTTCTCTCCATATTCTGGTGGTGTCAGCATTTTGTAGAAGATTTCCTCGTTCTTGACATAATCAAGGAAATCTTGATACCATACTAGCGCATGATCATCATTCTTGAGCTTGATTTTTCCCTTATTCTCAAAGAACTGGATTGTCCTCTCCATAATCTGTTTTGATTCCTTGTCTGGGTACTCTCGTGTAAGTTTGTTAGGATTTAGCAGTATCATATTTGTCAGCCCCTTCAAAATCAGATTTGTAGTTGCGCGTAAAATGTGTTCTGGAATGATTTCAATAAAGAGAATATAGGTAATCGATACTAAGGTGAATACAATTCTCAGGTAGTTTGAAATAGCACCTCAGAATTCTCTATCAATCGAGGTCTCGTGATAAGTGAACTCCATTTCTCATTGGCTACGCAAGAAGATGTACCAGCAATTGTTGAGATAAACAACTCTCATGTTGGTTCGAGTGATCCGGGTGGTTTTCTTGTTATCCACCATGATGATGAACACGTGAAGCATCTCATTGAAACAGGAGAGATACGATTCTTTGTAGTAAAGGATGCAAAGGGTGAATTGCTGGGTTATGCAGAAGTTGGGAACAAGATGGACCTGACTCTTCTTGATGACATGGCGTGGATTGATGATGAATCTAGAAGATTGACAGAAAGCATCCTCTCCTCTGATTATGTTTATGTGAAGCAAGTTGCGGTTAAGACTGGGTTTCTACGAAGTGGCGTTGCATCCTATATCTACCAAAAGATGGAAGAGTATGTAGGATGTTCTGTGGTTGTCTTTGCAGCAATAGCACCCAAACACAATGACCCTTCTATCAAATTTCATGAAAAGAGAGGGTATACAAGGGTCTCTCGATTACATCGCACTAACTTTGGAGAGTTTGCTGAGTATGAGAGCTTCTTCTATGTCAAGACTAAGTAGTTAGTAACAATGATCATAGAAGTTCTTCAATAATAGCCGATTTCCAGAGATGGGAGGAAGTGTATCAATTATCGGTTGCAAGTCGAATCCGAGTTCTCTAATCAGTTTCCTGTAGGTTTTGTAGAGAGTGGTCATCTGGTCATGACTGAACTCCGGATGAAACTGAACACCAAATACAGATGCATCAGGAATCTCGAAAGCTTGGATAAACTGATGGCCCTTGTGGAGTTGTTGTGAGAGTACAGTGACCTTGTCAGACCAGATTTGATTATAATGGAACGAATATGCATCGAATTCCTTAGAGAATCCAGAAAACAATGGGTGATTTTCAACATCCAGAATAATTCGACTCACACCAATCTCTGGATCATCCAGATACGTGACGCTCCCTTTGTCATAGCACTCACCAATAATCTGGGCTCCGAAGCATATACCAAGTATAGACTGTCGTTCCTTCTGTCCAGTCTGTTGATTCTGTGAGATGATATCTAAGACGAAGGACTTTAGCTCACGAATCCAATCAATATCTGTTGTCACCTCAGTCATCCCACCTGACAGAATTAGTGGTTTCTTTGGAAGTTTCTGCAGTACTTCGGTACTATGAGATATTGACAAGATTGAAGATGTGATTTTGTGTTCTGTGAGTGCATCATGAATTGGTGTTCCATATCCATGGGTGCCGTCAATCTGACCATCAGCCTCAAGAATTATCACATCACTTTCTTCCAAGTTCAAACAGAATCCCACCTACCTGCGCTCAGATATTCTTAGATATAGCAAGATGATTGCAGCCATCAATACTGTTCCTGCACCAATGATTAGCAATTGAGTAAAGGGATGAAGTGCGGTTATCGGACTTAATACATCAATGACAAGCGCGATAATTTCTATTATTCCTACAATCGTAAAGAGTAGAGCAATAGTGTTCAGAGACTCCTCACGGGTCTCCTTCTGTCGCTGGTGTAATTGGTCGAGAAGCTCCTCAATCCTATGTAGATCTGCAAGAAGGTTTTCAAGCATGCTATTCGTCAACCATCGCTCATGGAGTTCCCTGAGCAAAACTCGTTTCTCAGTATCAAAAGTGATTTTCACTCCTCGATAGTTGCTGAGAATGCGGTCCATTCCATTTCTGAATGAACGTATCTCATCAATCGCTGACTGTAGTTCGTTTATCTTCATGCTCTCATAGTGTCTGTTGAATGAGGCTATTGTGAAAGTCACAATGTCCTTCAGGACGTCTAGAAACTGCCAGTTTGTCTGTGCAATCTCAACCAGTCTGACATAATCGTAAACTGGTCTTGAGGTCTGGGAGTACCCGTCCTCGTAATCTGCTGTGAAGATAATCGAATGTCCCCAACCAAAGTAGACCCAACGGTTGTCGTAGATACTCAGATCACAGATATCCATCTTACGAGAAGGGGTGAGTAGTGCCTTGAAGGGCTCCCCAGGATTCTCCATCTCGAACATGTTGTCATCTTGGATGTGGTATATTCGATGAGTCCAAGGTATGAAGTGCTTTGTTCTGTCAATATCTTCAATTGCTGGTAACATTGTGAAGTCGTGCCTTGGTAT
>JAEOST010000791.1 GCA_016840245.1 Candidatus Thorarchaeota archaeon | reverse complement strand
TATTGCTCAGTCTGCTTACGGGGGCAGGACTTCCATCACTTGATCCAGCATCACTCATTCTTCTATTGCAGGCTACGTTCGTTCATTCAACTGCATCTATCATTGGTGCACTGTCATTCTTACCAGGAGGAGTTGGAACATACGAAATCACTTCAGTTGCGCTGATCACATTCCTTCTAGGAATCCCAGTAGCTCTTGCAAGTGCAGCTACCATCCTGATTCGAGTGGTCACTCTATGGTTCAGTGTAATTGTTGGGTTCGTGGCACTTGGAATCGTCACACGCAGTACTAGAAAACGGCGGGCGGCTACCGAGTAATCTGATAGCTCTTGACAAGCTCCAGTAGTTCCCGTGCACTCTTGTTCTTCTCAAAGTGGGAGCGAACAGGATCGACCATCTTGTCAAGGTAGGTCACCATTGTATTCTTCAAGTCAAGCGGATGAAGGTCTCCAGCAACGTATGCCTTCTCCAATTTCTCATAACTAGTGAAGTCTATATCGCCTCCAAACTTGGGCTTTCGCTCCACAGTGACACTCTCAAATCCACGGAATACGATGTGCTTAGCATAGTCAAGTAGGGGATTACCTTCAGCTACTTGTGGTGGGCAGAAGGCAGCCATGACTTTCCTTCGAATTTCATCCACATTGTCGTGCACAAAGACACTTGATTCTGGTTTACTCTTACTCATTTTAGATGCAATTTGGACATCAAAGCCCTTCTCTTCATCAAACCCTTCGGGCTCTGCGGCTCCTTCTAAGTTCATCAACATGTGGTGACTGATAACAACTGGCTTCCACCATCCGAGTTTCGGTCCGACCTCTCGGGCAAGAATATTAGCTCTTCGTTGGTCGAGACCAAGTTGCGTTATATCTGCTTCAAGATGGAAGATATCAGAAACCTGCATCATAGGATAGAAGTACTGAGCAACCTCTTTCATCTCCCCCTCTCTTCTACCCATTATTGTAAGTGCGCGAGTAGCTCTTGCTACTGTCGTATGTTTGGCAATTTTCACAACTCGAGACCAGTAATCAACAGAGTCCATTGCCTCAGAGGCCCAGAGAAATTCCACTTTGTCCGTTGGGACTCCTGCTGCTTTCCATACCTCAATGAAATATTCACCAACAGTTCTAATCTTCTCTAGGTCTCCATCCATCTTGTTGTTGATCCAAGCGAACCAATCAGCAAGCCAGATCTTGAATTTGACTCCAGCCTTTATGAGATCCTTTAGAAGTAGAGGTCTATACACACCAAATGGAAGGTGGGCTAGCCCAGAGGGTTCAAATCCGTCATATGCGATTGGATTCTTCTTCTCTTCCAAGAGCTTCTTTAGCTCAGGCATCGTTACTACTTCTTCGCCAACTCCTGCGATTAACTTGATTCTTTCATCGAGGTCCATAACAACCGAAAGAAAATCATTCTCACTTAACTTTTCTCCAAGACAGCTCTAAAAGAAGGAGATACCAGCTGGAACATACCAGCTGGTTCTATGTTGTGTTCCTAATCAAGGTCAATGCCTAGACTGTTTAGTAGAGCATCGAGATCAGCCTTTGAGAGACTCTTCGCTTCTTCAACGATGACATCAATCTCGTCAACAGCCATTCCCTTCTTGATGAGTTTCTGACGCAGGTCATCTAGCTCTTCAGGGCGCTGTTCGAGAGGCATCTCGTCAAGCGTGGGTTCACTCACTACTGGTTTGGCAAGGACATCTGCACGGCGAGCTTTCTCTTGGTCGATGACCTCCTTGAGGAAGCCTGGGCGCTCACTGGCCTTCATTCTTGCCAAGTCCTGTCTAAACGCCTCAATCTCAACTTCACCTAGACCTGTGATAGAAGCCAGCTCTTCAAGTAGATCATTGACTTCTGGCACAGAGGTCTCAATTGGATATTCAGAGATCTCTTCAGCATCCTTTGAAAGATTCAACGCGTCAGCTTCTTCGTTCACAATACCCATTACTGCGCTCTGTCTGCTAGGAGCCTTTGGAGCTCCAGGAATTCTACCCTTACTCAGTGCTCTAATCATTCTGTTTAGAATTCTAATCTGCTTTGGAACACTCCATACTCTCACATACGCCACGATGAGCAGAGCGATGAATATCAGTGCGGTTCCGCCTCCAATTGTCAAGGCTTGCTGGAATTGTTGCTGTGGTGAGATGTCTGATTTCACAGTGAGGCGAAAGACTTGGGTCGTGTAGTCGTCTTTCCTGAAAGTTATCTCAACAATGAATGTCCTACCAGTTTCTGCTCTGAAGAATAGAGTGTAAGCTCCATTCGCATCAAGTGTAGAGCCTTCGAGGTATGTGATATTTGACTGTTCATATATCACTGTTACATTGGCATCAGAGATACCAACTAAATGATCAAGATCGTAGTAGGTTATCTGTACACTGAAGGTTGTTCCTGGAGATGTGAGCACGGTGTCGTTGAGGTATCGCAGCTCAGTTAGAATGAGTCGGATTCTAACCTCTACATTCAGAAGTGGTGCTATGGCATACTTTGCTGTGATGAATGCAATATCGAAACTGATAATGGTTCCATCGAGCAGATTGGATGGGATGTTTAGAGCATAAAGACCGCTTGGCAGCAATTCTAGCTCGGTTTCACCCAAGACATCTGAGTATGCGATTCCTATCACATCCGTGATGGGTGAGTTGTCTAGTAAGTTTTCAACCTCATAGAGGATGGCTGCTGTTTCACCCACTGGCACCTCATAGTAGTCAGGACCTAGGATAACTGCAGGTGTTGCATAGATCTCGATTCTTGTTGTGATAGACCTTGCAGTATAGTTGGTTAGACTGAACTGAACCACAAGATCATAGACTCCTGGAGTTGTCAGCGTGATGTCAACTATAACCAGATAGGACCCGTTAAGCAGATCAATCACTGGAAGAGTTCCACCGTCCCATGAAGCAATTGCATTTGCACCAACGATATACGCATCATGCTGAGTGTCATAGTAGTCGAAGGTGTAGTTCTTCTGAGAACCAAAGTATCCAGACTGAAGAGTGGTATCAACTGAAGTCTGAGTTGGAATCGGTAGTATTGTCACAATGATCGACTTGATACCAGTAGCATAGCCGTCCTTTGTTGCTATAATTCTCAAATAGATTGACTGAGATGCTAGTGAAC
>JAEOST010000790.1 GCA_016840245.1 Candidatus Thorarchaeota archaeon | reverse complement strand
CACGATGTTAATGCATACGAGTCATCGATGAACGTATCCAAAAACGGGTCTGCTTCAGAGGACTCCATCTCTACAATATCCTGATCTATCAAGAACAGGAGATAGGTCTTGATACCTGTTCTGTTGAGCGTGTAGTCGTAGATGATACGATTGAATGAGGTTTCGACTGTACTCTCATTGGTAGCTAGCCAGTCCACAGCAATAGCTAGAGACTCGGTAGGATGACTGACTATATACTCCTCAGCCAGCTTGTGAATATCAATGACTTTTTGAATGATAACTGGATCTGAATCTAGAAAGCTGTTGGATGCTGCTACAACGCAACAGGGATGTCTAGGCCATATTTCTCCTGAGAGCATCAGAGGTTCAGCAAGTCCATCAGCCTGTGCTTTAGCTGGGAAAGGTTCCCATGCGATAAAAGCAGGTGCTTCATCCGTCAATGAGATAGCCATATCCTGCGGTCGTCGTTCTTCAAGAAATACATCTTCGACGGAGAGTCCGGATTGATTCAGAGCCAGTCTGATAAGGAAGTTTTGCACAGTTGCAGGACCTGGGTGATAGATGGTTTTACCGACTAGATCGGTGATTTCGTTGATTGTACCACCATCATACAGGTCTTTCTTGACCATTAATGCAGACCCTTCGTAGTTTACTGCAGCTAATACGGTAACATCAATTTCAGAATTGATTGCTAACGTTAGAGCTGGTGCAGCACCAAGGTATCCCATGTCTATCTGATTGGCTTGGAAACCACGCATCTCCTCAGCACCATTGCCATACTCAATAAGCTGAACAGAGATATTAGCATCATCGAACCAACCCTTCTCATATGCCACTCTGAGAGCAAGTTGGTGTAAGTCTTGATTCAAGTATCCAATCCGTACATCGGGTTGTTCTGTGTTAAGAACTACATAACCGGTTATAGTGAGGGCAGATACTCCAACAACAAGGGCTAGTATGATAGCCATTCTCTTGCGTTCCAAGTTTGGGATTCCTCCTTAATTACTAATTCTCCTGACTGCTATATGAGGTTTCATATCTGTACTTCATAAACATCACATTGATATGACATTCGTATTGCTACTAGACCCATGTCCCTCCGTGATAGAATTCCAGAACAGCTTCGAATGTCAGATGCAATTATTGGAATTACAGTAGAAGAGGATGTATCAGTGTTCCCGACTAGTGACTATATACTTGTAGAGATCTCTCACAAGGTCGGCAAAATTAATGTTCCAAGAATTGCTATGACAATAAGGGATTTAGTAAAGAATGACAACCGGATGGTAGCTATCCGAGGTTTTGGGTTCAAGGGGATAGGTCTGTCGGTACGAATTGCACATGAACTCAAAAAACGAGAAGAACGATTTCTGTATCAGATGACCTTTGACACTTTCGAAGCAGCCGATCCTGAGGATGGACGGCCGCTCACAAGCGTACAGATAATAGTGATTCCTCCACAGTGACCTCATTGGCAGACAACCTCAATTATGGGGTGTAGATAGATTGGAGAAAGGAGTGCGCGACGTTCAAGGCTCACTTATTCGTACTAAGGTTTCTAAAGTGAAGTTCCCAAAGATTTGTCCGGTCTGTATTGGGGAACCTGAAGATCTAGTTGCAATCACTGTGAGAACAGGAGAGAGTATCACGGATTCTTATGGATGGGTCAGTCGGTCTACACTGCCTTCAGAGGGCCACAAGTATAGAGGACCAAAAGAGAAGGCGGTCGTCTTCTGGGTTCCCACTTGCATGAAACATGGTAGCAAGAGTGTTAGGACCTTGCGAAAGAAGGGATTAGCAGTAGGAGCGTTTTTTGTGCTGTTCTACCCCATTCTCTACTATATCTTGGGAACACTCTCGGCATTGTCATCTGGAAGACCTACAATCGGTTATCTTTCTGGTGTTCTGATCCTTTTGGCATCGATGGCTCTGATGGTCCTATATGGTTACTTCCCAAGAGCACTAGAGAGAGTGATTGATTTTGTGGAAGTTGATACTATGAAAGACCGTCTGTATCTAAGGTTCAGCAATGATGATTATAGACAGGAATTCTTGGAACTCAATGCTATGTACTCTGATACAGTAGCATCGATTAGTGAGTCTGAAGATGAGGAAAAGGACGAAACGGATGAGAATGCTTAGTTCCTAAAGTATTAAGAGAGATGGAATAGGGAAACAATTACTTCCCAAAGTAAAATGGCGATGATGCAATGAGAAAGCGAGTACTACTGACCTCACTTGTAATCTTGCTAGTCATTTTAGTAGTACCAACTCGGGCTCATGTAGTAACACCCTCTGAATCAGACACTAATCCTACCACGTTCAATTATCAAAGTTCGAATCCTATAATCATCACCTCGGATTCTGATTTTGATTTGTTGGGATTTCCAGGAAATGGAACTCAAGAGGATCCATTCTTGATTGAGGGATTGAATATCTCATCGTTCACCCAAACGATTCTAGTTTCTAACACATCGGTCTTTTTTGAGATTCGTGCTTGTCTTCTTACACATATAGGTGATTTGACACAGAATGTTGTCTTTGATCACGTTAGAAATGGAGCAATTAGGGACTCCTATGTACTAGGTGGAGACAGTGGAGTATTCCTTCGTTATGCAATAGGAGTTGTTGTGGAGAATACTACAATCTGTGGAGCGTCAATTGGCGTTGACCTACTTGACTCCTCGTTCTGTAGTATATTCAATAACATGGTTCATAGTTGTAACAGTGGAATCACCATCGATTCATCACTTAATTGCACAGTAGCAGGAAATATGGTATATGAGAATCTACTTTTTGGAATCGTAATTTCATTCTCAGCTGCAAACAATTTTGTATTCAACAATACCTTTGGTCATAATGGATTCTTAGAGAATCCTGATATACTCACATCAGAGGCGATGGATTATAGCTTTTCTACAGCCTGGGATAACGGCGTAGACCGGGGTAACAATTGGACTAGATATGACGGAAATGGGACCTATGTAGTACCTGTGAATGGTGCAGTGGATAACTACCCATCTGTTTTCAACTATACAAAAGCGCCGTCTATCGTAGGCTCACCAAATATGGTCTATGTGGAAGGGACCACAGGTCACGAGTTGCAATGGAATGCTTCAGATTTGTTTCCGACTCGTTATGAGTTCTATATCAACGAAGAACTCAATGAGTCAGGTTGGTGGACTGGTACCACCTTCAACTTCATTATAGATGGACTGCCAACAGATGTATACAACGTCACGTTAGCTGTATACAACATCTATGGAAACCGTTCGCGAGATCTTGTTGTTGTGAATGTTCTAGAGGACCTCTTCGGAGGAGTAGGCACTGAGTATGTGTTGCTTGCATCTCTGATTAGCGTGATTTTAGTGGCTGTTGTCATCATCGCCATGAAGAAATACTTGTAATCTGCGGTGAGTGGAATACTTTTAGACTGTCTAGATGCGCTGAAAGTTTGAAGTATGTGCTATGAAACAGATCAGTGTCTTAGGTTGTCTGTGGGTACTCTTGTTTCTGAGTCTTGTTATGCCTACAGTATTCATACAGATAGACACTCAGAGTACGCACTCTACCAATAGGATGTTTTCGAAGGCCTATATTGAACACGACATCATCAGTGTCATTGGTAATGAAGACTTCCTGAATCAGTCACTATTTGAAGGGTGGCCAGGTTCTGGTTCCGAGGAATCACCAATCATCATCAGTGGTTATTCCTTTCGGGCATCAAGGAACATGCTCAGAGTTGTGGACACGACACTCTACTTCGAGTTCAGGGACAATCAAGTGAATGGTATTGACAATGTGTGGTGTGGACTCTATATGGCTAATGCGAGCAATGGTGCCCTAATGAATAACATGATCTTCAACACTGCTATAGGTATCCATACTCTTGAAGTGGATAACTGCACCTTCTCTGGGAATACAATCTTCAATAATAGAAATCAGGGTATCGTTCTTGAATTGACCTGT
>JAEOST010000789.1 GCA_016840245.1 Candidatus Thorarchaeota archaeon | reverse complement strand
GATGTCAAGTTCATCAGTGGTGGTGCTCGTATTCTTTCTACTAGCTGGGATTGTACAACACGTCTTTGGGATATTGAGTCCGGAGGAACTGAAACAGGGGTAATTAAACACAACAGTGAGGTGAAGTGTCTCTCTGTTAATCCAGAAATATCCAAGGGAGCATCCGGGGCACGTGATGGAGAGGTCAAGATATTCTCACTTCGAACATTCAAGGTAATCAGGAACCTCATAGCACACTCGTTTGATGTTTCATCTCTTGCCTTCACAAATGACGGAACACGACTTCTCACTGCATCTTGGAATGGCTATCTAACCATATGGGACTTGAATAGCTATGAACCTCTCAAAGACCATCGACTTACCAGAGAACGTATTAGATCTCTGGCTGTCACCCCAGACGATTCGAAAGTATTCTTAGGTCTTCATAGTGGATGCATTCTACAGGTGGACCTTGATGGACCTCTTAACAAGGTGAAACTGGAGGGACATTCAGATGTGGTCGGTTCACTCGCGATAGATAAATCCGGAGAGCGACTTCTCTCAGGGAGTTGGGATCGAACCATCCGCATGTGGTCCATAGAGTCAGGGACCGAGATTAATGAGGAGACGATTGGCACAGGCATCTCTTCTGTAGCATGGGTCCCAAAGGGCAACAAGTTCTACTCTGCTGATTTCTCTGGACGGCTATTTTCATGGAGTCTCAAATGAACTAGTTCTATGTACGAATATCTATGTCTGCGTACCCCTCTCGGTTCCAAATAATTCGTACGCGTCCATATTTGCGACTCCCACTTACCATTGCCTGGAGTTTTGATATTACCCTGTTTCTACTACGTTTATCAAAGACTATTGGTATCTCTTCACCATCAGGAGTCAGCAGAAGTAGTGCCTTACTATCATCTGAGATACCAACGATAACTCCGGAAAATATCATCCGTCCAGGTTTGAAGTATGGCGACTTGTCGCGAATACTTCGTAGAGTCCGAGCCATCTTTCTGTGTTTCCCAATCTCTACACGTGCAGTCTTTACAACATCTTGAACGTATTGCATCTCATACCTTAGTGCGAATTCTGGTCTTAAACGAGCGGGGTCAACTTTCTCTTTGAATCGTTTGTTGACTATTGTAACTGGGAATCTTCTAGCAAAGACTTCCCTCAGTTGCTTGTCATTGAGTTCACTCAAGGGACCAGTAGAATCTCTCAGATGGAGGAATCTTCTTACCACATCATCCCTTACTGATTCAATAGTATGGGCAGAACTTGTGATGTGATTCTTTAATATCTCCTTTATCACAAAGTTAGTGGCATCTTGATAGAACTTGGTTTCTTTCTGTATAGACACGGATTTTTCTCTTGTCAGAGCTACACTCTGTACCGTGATAATATCATCTGACATCTGAGGCACATGACTAGAACAAAGAAGCGGTCTAATCAATTTGTCCCTAAATTGTTCTTAGAGATTCTGAGCAATGAATCTTGCCTCTGCAATACTGCGTTCAATACCCTTTGGCTGATAGTCAAATGCACCGTACTCCTCCAAAACACTACCAAAGAACTCGCTTTCATTCTCTCGGAGTTCAGGGATGAATGTACCCGGATTCATGTTTGGGACGCCTCCAAGTGCTAGAAGTGCAGCTCCGAGCTGGTCAATAGAACGTCTCATTTCAAGTACAGCCAGTTCGTAATCTCCATTATAGGTCAGACCTAATGCTCCATGATAGTATCTCTGTGCTTGATTAAGTAGTCCAACAGCACTATCGTGTGCAACACCATCGCCAAATCTATCCTCTGCAATCTTTAGCCATTGATCAACATATGAGAGGATTTCCAGAAGCTCATCTTCCCCCATACCCTTGAGCTTGAATGTACGAAGAAATAGTTTGTAGGTTATAGGGTCAAGTAGACGGATCTCAGTCAGTATCTCTGCAGGTCTGGTTGTGTGGAATAGATTGTTCCTCATTTGTACTACTCTGCCTAGTTCGAAGAGTGCACGACGTACTTGATGCACTGAAGCAATGACATCTTCAATCTCAGCATAATATGATGCACTGTCAAGATATTCCATGGCTCGCTGTTTGACATTAGCAATGACATTATCAGGCCATAGGTACTTCGATGCGCTTTCCTCCCAGTTCTTTACAGCGTCATCGGTATCATGAACAACCTCTGCACCTCTAAGACGCTCAATGACCTCTGCAATTCTGAAGTCATCATCAGTTCGATTCTCAATGACCTCCTCTATCTCTGTTTGAGTGAGAAACGTCATATCTACTCGTACTCCCTTATGTTCAGCCAGTAAAGGTGCAGGTGCCTCAGGTGTATTCCAAATGATGCATATGTCAAGGTCAGAGTTTGCTGTGATTGTACCCCTGACATAAGAACCATGGACGAACAAGCCTATGACATTCTCTTGCTGTTTCCACTCATCAACTGTGTCCTTCAATGCCATATTGAACCGCTTTCGAATATCCATCATGTTACAGCAACCCCATGTCTAACCTAGCGTCACTACATTTGATAACCATCAATATTCAGCATAGTCAATAAAGCTATCTAGCTTGAACGGTAAAAGGGCATCAAAATGCGCATTCCAGCCATAGAACCAACATTCGACAGCAATTAATACCCGTTGGCACTAATACGTTGTCAGGCTGATTACATGGCTCGAGTAGATGGCAGGACCTCCGATCAAATACGACCTGTAGAGATGACCAGAAACTTCCTGAAACATCCTGAGGGATC
>JAEOST010000788.1 GCA_016840245.1 Candidatus Thorarchaeota archaeon | reverse complement strand
CTGAGAATTTCTTTACCGATGTATTGGATGGAAGTCGATTGAAAATCTCCGTAATTTGGCATGCAGCGTCTATCACACGATAGTTGCGAGAGTAAAAGCTCAGAGTCTTCTCAGGAGCTATATCCTGAATCCCCCAGTCTTTACTCAAGACCTCTACATTATCCAGCATATCAACAGAATCATCAAAGGAACCTAGAGGTGAGATAAAGAGGACTAAATCATAGCCCTTCGCGTAATCAGCAACATTCTCACCTTCCGAGAGAACATATACTGGACACCATTTGTCAATCTCTTCATTGATTAGCTTGTCAAAGACCTTGTCATCGTTCGTGATTATTACCCGACCCTCAAGCCGCCTGTGCTTGACTCGTCTATACAAACCCCGTACTTGTCCTAGAAGAGTCTTCAAAGACTCTCGTTGGTCCTGTTTGAGTCCTCGGGCCATCTCTGAGGCATCAGAGAAGTAGTTTTGTCTTTCCTCAATTTCATCCAACTTCTCTGGAGGAAGTGGGAAGTAGAGGAGAAGCTTGTCTTTTGCATAGGCTGTATTGGCATATCCACGGATGATATCTAGGACAGATTCAAAGATCTTCCTCACATCAGGAGTACGTAGAAGCATGTTGGCACTGGCGCCAAACTCATGTTCAAAGGCACCCTTGACAATATTGACTGCCTGTCTGGACCCAAGTCCGGGCACAGCAGCCACAAGATCTACACGTGAATCCAGAATCACCTTCAGGGCTACGGCTTCACTACCAAAATGGTCAATCAATGCCTTTCTGACCTTTTCGCCTACCCCTGGGACATCTGAGAGATTTTCGATGCTCACCATTGAATCCCCTGGTATTAGAGTACTAGTGCTTGTCATTGTTGACCCCCTTAAAGCGTTCACTCTCGGGTACATTGAGCAGGGAGTATGACTCGAAGCGTTTTGTCAATTCCCTGTTTACTGATGAAGTTTCCCAAAGTGAGTACTCTTGGAGGGTCTATATGCTCCTACAAAATTGCTAATCTAATATCCTATCTTCATGTCGATAATATTGTGGGGGATTTCACCACGGATGAAACGTAATACGTTCTCTACAGCAAATGTGAGCATATCCTGTTTTACCTTCTCAGAGTATGACGCTCGATGAGGTGAAAGAGTCAGGTTATCAAGCTCGTGGAAGGGAAACTCTTCTGAAGGATAGAAAATTGGCCCTGAGTCACCCCGTGGATACCTCCACCAGACATCCAGCGCCGCCGCTCTTATCTGATCCTCTTTCAGGGCTTTGTATAGTGCAGCCTCATCCACTATCTCTCCACGAGAGATATTGACCAAGATACTTGAGGACCTCATATGGCTCAGAAAAGTTTCGTCCACAAGACCTCTTGACAGGTCTGTCAGAGGGAGAGCCAGTATGACAAAATCCGCCTTGTCTATTACCTCATGCATCTTGTTGAACGAAACGATGCGATCTATCAGGTCCATTCTCTCAGTCACTCCAGTTCTGGTGACTGCATGTATTCGTATCCCAAAGACCTTCAAACGATTGGCAATCTCTATCCCGATGTTACCCAGTCCAACTAGCAGACATGTCTTGTCACGTAGCTCGATGTTGTGAATCGGACCGCCCCATCTGAGTTTCCAGTCACCCTTACGCATCTCCCGATCGTTCATTGCTAAGTTCTTTGACGCTGCAAAGAGTAAGGAAATAGCATATTCAGCAACCTCAGGAGCATTCAGTGTTGAGTTACATACAGTGATGTTTCCTCGTGCCAATACAGCTTCCCGGTCAATCCTGTTCACACCAGCACCAAATGATTGAATCAATCTAAGATTCGATGCAGCTTGGATAAACTTAGCTGGAGCTCTTCCTGAAACCAGAATGGTTGCATCACTACCATGTTCAATCATGGATCCGATATCTCCATCTGACCTGACAACCGTTGCTTCTGAGCCAACTATATTCTGAACTGCATCAACTAGTTCCTGAGAATATGGGACCAAAATCTTCATTGATTTCCTCTCGTGATACTCTGAAAAGTATACACTCACTTAAGACAATGTAGGAGATGTGGCAGTGGTCAGGTTAGACCACTGTCTATTGAACTAGTATGACCTTGCGATATAGACTACGGCTTGTGCAGGTTTACCGCAGACTACACAGACTCCTTCCAAATTATCCTCAATATCAGTCCGTGTTCCACGAATCTCACCACCAGTCCGATCCTTGATTTCTTCGGCACAGGGGAGACCCTCCATCTCGGTTGTACAGAAAGGTGTACGGGCCACTTTGCGATTGTCAAGTGCATCCTCAATCTGACCAATCGAGTCTGTATCAACTGTAAGTCCTTCAAGCTTTGACTCTGCCTCAGAACGAAGAGTATCGTCAATCTCTTTGCCTAGAGCGCTGACTGTCTTCACAATATCCTTGAGATCTATGGTTTCCTTCTGGAGGAGGTCTCTTCTGAACAGAACAGCCTTACTCTCTGCGACCTCTTTGGGACCGACGTGTACTCTGATGGGCACTCCCTTCATCTCCCACCAGTTGTACTTCCAACCGGGTCTTGCATCTCGGTCATCAAGATGTACTCTGAGACCGGCCTTTTGCAATTTCTTCTTGATATCGCTACAGTATTTCATTACTTCATCTTGGGTCGTAGCCTTATAGATTGGAATTATGACAACCTGATAGGGGGCTATCTTGAATGGTAGTCGTAGACCCTTGTCATCACCATGGACTGATATCATTGCACCATAGATTCTGGATATCGCAGGACCGTAACATGTCTGCCATGCGTACATGGTTTCATTGTTCTCATCCAGATATGTTATATCAAAGGCTTTTGCGAAGTTATCACCAAGGTCATGTGTCGAAGGTAGCTGTACTAATTTCCCATCAGGCATCAGTGTATCTGCAGCAAATGTGTTCAAGCCACCAGGAAACTTGTCCCATTGGGTTCTCTTGAACACCATAACTGGGACTCCAAAGTCATCTGTGACCACCTCTTTGGTGATCTCTAGGTCTTCCTCGACCTGAGCAATGGCCTCCTCATGGGTTGCAAACACATTGTGGCTCTCAATCCAGAGAAACTCACGACCTCGCAGAAATGGCCGGGTACTCTTAACTTCAGATCTAAAGATTGAGGCACGTTGATAGAGTTTCATGGGCAAGTCACGCCAGCTGCGAACCCAGAGTGAGTACATCGGATAGATTGCAGTTTCGCTTGTAGGCCTCAGTGCCAATCTTTCCTCTAATTTTCCGTCCTCACCAAAGTCCTCGATCCAAAAGACTTGGGGAGTAAATCCCTCTACATGCTGAGCCTCTTGCCTAAGATTGCTCTCCGGAATAACGGTAGGGAAGATCATTGGAAGATGGTCTCTACTGTGGAATGCAGCCTTCAAGAAATCGAACATTAGTTCCATTGAAAGGGTACTCCAAGGAGGAAAGGGTGTGAATCCCTTGACCCCGTACCTGATATCTGCAAGCTCTGCTACTCTGCAAATCTCACCGAACCAATCAGGGAAGTTATCTTCCTTGCTAATATTGAAAATCCCTTGTTTGTTATGTTTATCATCATCTCTACCGCTCATGATGTCATCCTCCATTGATAGGAGTGCAAAACGGAGAACTGACTAGGACTCAGAACTAGAATACTATTGGTAATTCGGAACGCCTTCACCTAGCATTGTCGTTCACCAATACTGAGTTCCATGCTGGACTTATTTAAACTCTCCTCTGGGTAAATGTCAACGTTTCAACTGGAGTTCGCCGATGATTTTGACTCGTTGGTCAAGTTTGTGCTTCTTCATGAGTTCTGCTACGATATCAGGCACAAGCGGCTCCCACTCGCCATCCCATCGAAGTAAATCTCTGACGTGTTTTGCACTGTAGGTATTCCGTTTGAGGAGTTCAGTTTCATCAACCTTAACTCCCGCATCCTCAAACAATTTCTTAACCAATGGATTGTGAGAGTAGGCTATATCAAAGTAAGGAACAAGTGACGTTACATGAGCAATCCAGAGTGGATTGATATAGATATCAGGTACGGGAATGATGTAAACTCGGTCTAATGGCACTCCTTCTTCCTTGAGCGCATGTTTTAGAAACATGATTCTCTCACCGCCAGTGAATGGATTATCTGGTGTGTGAGAGTGCTGAGCACTTCCTACAACGATTATTAGTTCATCATCAATGTCAAGAATCTGTTTTATCGTGTGGATGTGTCCCTTGTGAACAGGTTGAAATCGTCCGACGAATAGAGAAACCATTGTCACCAACACCTTGAGGGGCTATACTCGACGTAAAAAGCGTTCGGAGTAGACAATCCTTGCACAGAGGTTTGGTTCAGAAGTCCTTAATTGCCGCATAACCTGTGAGGGTGATAACAATGATTACAATTGATGGTTCCTATGGAGAAGGCGGTGGACAGATTATACGAACAGCGGTTTCTCTTTCTGCACTCACAATGAAGCCTGTGAGGATATCAAAGATACGGGCTGGCCGATCAAAACCAGGTTTAAGAAATCAGCATATAGCTGGTATAGAGGTCATTGGTTGGTTGGCAAATGCGAGTATCTCAGGTCTTGAAGTTGGTAGTACTGAAATCGAGTTTGTACCTAAAGAGAGGTCAGGCGGAGAGTACTCATATGACGTAGGTACAGCAGGATCAATCTCGCTCATTCTGCAAGCGGTATTACCTGCAGCTGTTCTCTCGCCAGAACCAATCACACTGAACCTGAGAGGAGGAACTGATGTGACATGGAGTCCTCCGGTGGACTACATGCGGGAAGTGTTTCTTCCATCATTGACTCGTTTGGGACTGAGTGTCACAATTACCACTAAACAACGTGGTCACTATCCTAAGGGTGGAGGGCAGGTGACTTGCGAGGTGAAACCAAGTTCAGAGATTGCAACAATGAATCAAACTGAGTTTGGTAGCTTGATAGGAGTTCATGGAGTTTCCCACTGTGTAAGATTGCCCTCACACGTTGCATCAAGACAGGCAGACTCTGCCAAGTCCATACTAGACAAGAGTGAAATCAGCCCCATTTCCATCTCAATAGAATCGTATCCAAAAGGAAGAGACCCTCATCTAGGACCTGGTAGTGGAATTGTTCTTTGGGCAGAGTCAGACAATGGAATGCGTATCGGTGCCGATCAACTTGGAAAGAGAGGAAAGCGTGCAGAGGAAGTTGGTGCAGATGCTGCACAACAACTGAAACGAGAACTTGCAACTAAACATGCGGTTGACTCACACCTTGGAGACATGCTGGTACCATATCTGGCCATGGCTAAAGGTGAGAGTAAAATTGGCCTTACTGAGGTGACATCGCATCTACAGACAAACCTCTGGGTGACAGAACGAATCCTAGGAGCTGAAATGTACCTTGAGGGGAACTTGGGACAAACGGGAGTACTAACTGTCAAAGGAATGGAACTCTCGCTCGGATAATGAGGCTACATATTCGTCTACTTGTTCCTTTATGGATGTGAGATCGACTTCTTCAACTGCAAGTTTCATCAATTCCGCAACACCAGTGCCCTCTATGGCAATAATCTCATGAGCGTTTGGTGTTCTGGCACGCGCACTAGCCAAGTTCTCAGGTGGCGCAATATCCACCTTATTGAAGGTCACTAGTATTGGAACAAGAGGAAACATCCGACAGATTTCCTCGTAGAGCTGGAACTGCTCATTGAGTGGCCATCCGCATGCCTCAGATGGATCAATCATGAATATGATGACATGAGCTAGGTACTTGAGAGCAGCAATTGCTTCTAACTCAATCTCATTCCTTTTGGACATAGGTCTATCGAGAAGGCCAGGTGTATCGACAATCTGGACACTCTGATTATCCACTTTCAGATGTCCCACGATGACTTTTCGGGTGGTGAAGGGATAGTAAGCAATTTCTGGCTCGGCTGTTGATACCGATTTTACAAGCGTGGATTTGCCAACATTGGGAAATCCAGCACATACTACAGTGGGTGAGCCAGGTAGAATCCCAGGAAGACGGGCCATTTTCTTCTTGGCCTCGATGATGAAGTCTAGATTTTTCGCTGTTGCCTTTACAATGGATGCAATCCGTCCCTTTGCAGCACTGCGGAGTCTCTTAAATTGTTTGTACTCTTCAGCCAACTTCAATGCTTGGAGGTGGTTATCAGCAATCTCGTTGATGGGAGGAATGCAGTTGTAAACTGCTCCAAGAGCCTGTTTGAGTCTGTCAGTGCCAACCAGAACCTCTGTGAGCTCCAAGTAAAATGGATGCAGACGGTCCAGTGATGGAAACTCTTCAACTGCAAGTTTTAATTTTATCTTCACATTCTTGACGAACTCTTGTAATCTTGCAATCTCTCTGATACGAGCCCGCTCTACCTTCTTGATTTCCTTTGAACTCTTCATGCTCGTACGAACTGATCGTAGATGTGCAAATTCTATGATTGCCTCTGCGGTCATTATTGTAGGTATGTTGACAAATGGATTAAGACTACGCATGAGGAAATCACATCCAGTATCTGGACATCTATGGACCTGTCACAAACGTTTTAAAAAGAACGGAATAGACCATATTAGGCTCTAACCAGCCAACAGAGGTTTTCCTGATATGTCACTTCCAACAGGTGCAACAGTCGTAGGTATAAAATGCGTAGATGGAGCAGTCGTAGCTACTGACTCCTTAATTACCTGGGGTACTATGGTTCTCAGTGAGAAAGGCATTAAGGCGTTCAAACTGACCGACACCATCGTCTTAGCATCAGCTGGATTGACCTCTGACTACCAGATGCTTGTGAACCGCCTCAAGGCACAAATCAAGCTCTACGAGTTGAATCAGAAGAAAGCCATCTCAGTGAAAGCATTATCGAAGATGCTTGCAAATACTCTGTACTCCATTAGAATGTCTCCACTTTATGTACAGACAGTTATAGTTGGAATGGATGAAGACGGTCCTTCTCTGTACACATTGGATATGGGTGGATCATTGATTCCTGACGAATTTACTGCAACCGGAACAGGTGTACGTACAGCGTACGGTGTTCTTGAGAATGACTACAAAGAAACACTCACCGTTGCTGAGGCTGAAGAAATTGCAATTCGGGCAGTCAAGGCAGGTATGTCACGTGACATTCAGTCTGGTGGCAAAATCCATGTGATGTCTGTCACAAAGGATGGCGTAGCTGAGAGAGTTGCTGACAACTAGTGCGTGTGCATCACGTGGGTTCATACACACTCTTGTTTAGGACGTATACCACATCTAGGTATAGTGTAGCGGCTCTTTTGGGTTCAGTTGAAACCGATTCTCGACTTCTAGACCTAAATGTACTAGCTCCTCTAGAATTATCACACAAAGTTGTTAGAGAGTATGCTAAACAGAGCAGAGTGATTATTGCATACTCAGTTATGAGCACACAGACGGGCCCAGTCTATGATGAGGTCAAATCAGTTAGAAAGGAATTTGGCAATGATGTAATCATCGTAGGAGGAGGTGCCCATGCTAGTTCGCGACCCAGAGATTTACTTGACAACGGTTTTGACTATGTTGTGATAGGCGAGGGTGAGAAAGCACTACGCGATCTACTCTGGTTTCTAATGAATGACAAAGATCCCAGTGAAATTGATACCGTGGTGTCAAATACCACAGACCAGTTCCCTCTTCCTAGAAACCTACCAAGAGTTGTGCTGGACGAGTATCCTCCCTTTGCCCTCGAGATGAACGTCGTGGGACCTGTTGAAGTGACTCGGGGGTGTCCATTTGCCTGCAAGTTCTGCAGTACTCCCTTTCTCACAGGTAGTAGAGTACAACACAGAAGCGTAGACTCTGTTGTAAAGTGGCTAAAGTTAGCTGTAGAGAAGAGGGGATTCAAACGAACCTGGTTTTTGTCGCCAAATGCACTCTGTTATGGTGGTAGGGGTCGAAAGGCTGTACCAGAGAAGCTTGAACAACTTCTTCGAGGAGTGACATCCATTAACGGGCTTGATGAGGTCTTCTTCGGAGCATTTCCGTCTGAGGTGCGTCCAGAGTTTGTCACCAATGACCTCCTCAAGATGATGAGGGAGTATGTATCCAACAAGACTCTACAGATAGGCCTCCAGTCGGGAAGTAATCGTGTTCTTGAAATTGCCAACCGACACCACACTGTAGAGGAGGGATTAGATGCAGTCAGGACAGCACTTGATTGTGGATTCATTCCTCATGTTGACATGATTTTTGGATTACCGGGAGAAGAACAGAAGGATGTCGATACAAGTATTGAACTCTGTCATTCATTAGTGAAGATGGGAGCAATAGTCCATGGACATGTCTTCATGCCATTACCGGGTAGTGCTTTCGAGAATATGCCACCGGGAGTATTGGACTCCGAAACTAGACGGATTTTGGGTGAGTTATCAAGAAAGAAGCAGCTCACAGGATCATGGAGTGCTCAAGAAGGTTGGGCAGAAAAACTTGCTAGTGAGAAGTGATTAGCAGTGGTCATTAGCAAATCCTGATAAGATGACAAATAAAGACAGACCCGAAAACCAGTGAAATCAGAAATGCCAGTTGCACTTCGAGAGAAACTCGAGCAGCAGGGATATCATATACTAGGTCAAAGAGGGGCATTCAAGGCGTGTCAATGGCAACACAAGAGCCTCCTACAAGGTGATGTGTGCTACAAGCAACGATTCTATGGTATCAAATCACATCGATGTCTACAGATGACACCTGTAGTAGACAAATGCACTCAGAGCTGTGATTTCTGCTGGCGGGTAACTCCGTCTGACATTGGCGTCAAGTGGATTCAGAACGAGGTCCAGGTGACGGATGTTCTCCCTGCAGAAGATCTCTTGGATGCAGTTCAGATGGCAAACCTCAGGTCATTAGGAGGATATAATCCAGAGGTCAATCCCAGAGTTAAGGAAGAGATGTACCAAGAGGCCAGAGATCCACGTCATGTAGCGATATCATTGGCTGGAGAACCTACACTCTATCCTCTACTAAATGATCTGATTGAAGTGATAGAGAAGAGAGGAATGACCTCCTTCTTAGTGACCAATGGAACACGACCTGATACTATTGCTGAAATGAATCAGCCTACACAACTATACGTAACATTGGCAGCACCTGATGAGCAGACGTACAAGAGATTATGTCGTCCAGTTGAGAAGGGTGGTTGGGAGAAGCTCAACCAGACTCAAGAAGTGCTTCAATCGCTCTCCGGTAGACGGACCAATAGATTGACAATGGTTGCTGAAGAGAATATGCACAACCCTCGTGCCTATGCCAATCTTATCCTTCAGGGCGAACCTGACTTCGTAGAGGTCAAAGGATACATGCACCTCGGTTCGTCAAGAGGCAGAATGAGTCGTAGCAATGCACCACCTCATCGTGATATCCGTGCATTTTCTGAGAAAATAGCATCCTTAACAGGATATTTCATTCAGGATGAACAGATTGAGAGTAGGGTAGTACTGCTCTCGCGCAGTAAACAGATAAAGAAGTTACACTGAACCAAACTAAGGCGATACACATGGATTTAGACACAATATTGGACGTTCTCAGAAAGGAAATTGATGTGGACGACGGAGTACGTGAGAAGGTTCTTCCCCATTCTAGAGAGGCTGTCAGAAAATGTAGCCAGTCAATAAAGAACTCGCATAGAAGGAATTTTGAAGAGGCTGAGAAATTTATCAAAGAGGCCGATGCTCTAATCAAAGAAGCGAGTACAGGAATGAGTAAGAGTCAGTTTCTTTCAAAGTCCAGAATCCTTGATGTCGCTTATCAGGAGTTAGCAGAGGCAGTAAATCTGCTTTCACTGTTGCGGGATGGGATTTTCACACCGCCAGAGAATTATCAGATTCCATCAAGGTCGTATCTTACCGGTCTTGCTGATACAGTCGGAGAACTGAGAAGAGCAATACTTGATTCACTTCGTGCTGAACAAATAGATGTAGCAGAAAGACTTCTACTATTCATGGAGGAGATACTCGAGAATCTGAATACCTTTGACTATCCAAATGCTTTAGTTCCTGAGTTACGAAGAAAATGCGATGTTGGAAGAGCACTAGTTGAAAGAACCAGAGGAGATGTGACAACATCATTGCAATCCTCACGTCTTATCAAGGAATTACGGGAATTTGATAAAAGACTGGAAGGAAATGACGAATCCGAATGAAGGAACTGTGAATAACTATGATTACACCTGAGCTTTGGTTCACACTATACGCACTGGCTCGAAAAGGAGCGATTCACAGAAACACTATGCTGACTACAACTGAGTTGGGAGATTCTATGGGAATCAGTCAGCAGACAGCTTCTCGCAGACTTGCATCATGTCTAGAGATGGGGTTGATTACACGGACTCACACAGCAACAGGTATGATGGTGCAACTAACTGACAGGGGTAATAAGGAACTATCACAGATTCATAAGGATCTAGAGATTGCTTTTGTCCCACCAGAGGATGATATCATAATCCATGGTGTATTGGTACACGGTCTTGGTGAAGGTGCATATTATGTTGATATGTACTCAGAACGATTTCAGAGTGCGCTAGGTTTCAAACCATATTCAGGCACTCTGAACGTCAGGATTGTAGATGAAGAGTCGCGCAAGGCAATAAACAGGATGAAGCACACCCCTCCACTCATTGTCAATGGGTTTACCCTTGAGGGTAGAACATTTGGTGATGTGATTTGCTACCGCGTAAAGGTCAACGATAAGATTGAGGCTGCAATTGTTATTGCACAAAGAACACACCATAGTCAAAATATCCTTGAAGTCATTGCTCCATTTAACATAAGAAAGAAACTTGGTCTCAAGGATGATGACCGAGTGTCTCTTACACTGGTACCGCTCCATCGAGCAGTTTAGTATTTTCAGTGACCATAATGACCGGTGAGTGGAACGAATGCAACACCACCCCAACGGCGGGTTTCAACTTTCCCCTCAGCTGACTTACCAACCATCATGAGTTCCTGATAGAAACCAGCTGTTCCCACAGGAATCAACATAATTCCGCCTGGAGCCAGTTGTTCAATCAGAGGGTCTGGTATTTTAGGTGCAGCAGCTGCCACTAAAATTCTATCGAATGGAGCGTGTTCAGGCAAACCCAATCCTCCATCACCATGAATAAGGGTCACCCTATCTGAATAGCCAGCACGTTTCAAGTTCATTTCAGCAAATTCAATGAGATCTTCTACAATCTCAATCGTGTATACATGACCCGGGTTTGTTGACTCTTCTGGTGCAATCATTTCCGCACAGAGAGCTGCGTGATATCCTGAACCAGCACCTATTTCCAAGATGGTGAGTCCTTCTCGAAGGTCAAGACCCTCACACATTATCACGCACATATGAGGAGCAGATATTGTCTGCCCCTTGCCGATTGAGAGAGGTGTGTCACGGTAGGCAGAACCTCGTGCACTATCCCGCACAAATTCCTCTCGTTTGACTGTACGAAGTGCGCGTTCCATCTCTAGGCTCTTGAGATAACCGCGATTCTTCAAACGGTGAATGAGGTTCTCAATATCCTTTTCAAAACCACGATTAGGCATGAGAATCAGTCTATGTGATAATGAAGCATTGATAAAAGCGTTGAGAATCAAGATAGATACATGCGAATTGTGCAATTCACAGCATATGGTCATATGAACGTAGTAAGTATGCATAACACCACAGTGGAAATTACAACTGAAGATTTTCTCACTCCACAAGGAACATGCATTATAGGTGTGCGAGCCAGTCAGACTTTGCAGATGCTGGATGATGAAATCAAAGAACTTGCAAGGAACTCCAAGACACGGATAATACTAAAGATGTCTGCAGAGGGAATCACTGAGGAGGTAACTGGAAGAGGGAGTAAGGGGTTGACCTACTCAGACAGCGTGAGCATGGTGGCTCGTAAGAGTGATTTCGAGTGCAGTCGAACAGTGATGATTGAAGCAGATAAAGCAGCTTCGGACCTGAATCGACGGTTCATAGAGAAACTGAAAGACTCAAATTGTATACTTGATTGTGAACTGGTCTACATCAGCGGATAGTGATATCAGCAACCATCTGAAACTCATATGGAGCACTGTCACGAACGCGTCGTGTCTTGAGAACTTCAGTGACCTCCCGACCAGTCTGTTCCACTAGCTTTGTGATTTGTTCAGCAATCTCTTCTTCTGGATTTGAACCTCCAATGAAGTCGTAGTAATGTATCACTCCACCATCTCGTAGTGCATGACAAGCATCTGGAATAAAATCTGATGCCCCAGAAGGGTGGTTCATTATGATGCGGTCCACAGATCTATTGTAGTTCTCCGGGACATATTGATGCGCATCAGCAACAACCGGATGAATTTCGCCCACTAGTTTGTTCAGATTGATACTCTGTTTCAGAAGCCCAATTCCTTCAGGATTGATATCAATTGCAATGATTTTCGCATTGCATCTCTTAGCTATATGAATTGCAAAGGGACCCACGCCTGTGAACATATCAACAACGTGTTCATTATCATCCACCTGTTTGGTAATCCGATGGTGTTCCTCAAGAAGTCGCGGACTGAAGTATGCCTTTGCTAGATCCACTGCAATTCTACACCCATACTCCGTATGTATTGTATGAGTCCTATCTTCACCAGCAAGGAGTTTGTACTCCCGAACTCTTGTTGTTCCTGAAATCGCTCCATGCTTGGCTAATACAGTAGAGAAGTTTGGATGGATCTCTAAAAACACAGAACCAATTTGTGCCTCATGTTTTGTGAGCTCCTTTGGAATCTCAAGAACAGCAATGTCACCTATCAAATCATAGGCACGGGGAAGTACTTCCAGTTCCGCCTCTGTCAAATTGTCCTTGAATGCCTCAGCAAGTGTTCTAGGACCTGAAATGATAGATTCAAACACACGTTGGCCCATCTCAAAGATAGGTCGTTGTAAGATTTCCTGCAAGTCATCCTCATTGACATCATTAGAGAGTGGCAAGAACAGAAATCCTTCATCAGCTATTATCTTGTGTTCGCAGTCAAGTAGACCCACCTCTATGAGACCCTGTCTGTAAGTCTCACCCTGATTAGCAGGAACCTTGAGGTAAGGACATTCATCTGACATTGATTTACGAAAGCACAGTGGTACCTAAGACAGTTACGATGACCCGTTTCTAATCGATTATGCGTATATATTCTCTACTAGCACCCGATTTCGTGCCCACCATCACTTGATAGAACGGTTCACCGTCATGTGGAATCACTCGTTGGACAGACCCCATGATAGCAACCCTATCATCCTCTTGGAGCATACCTCTGAAATCTCCATCATAGATTAAAACACGACTTACAATAGGTTCCTCAGGAATATCAACTGGCTTTGAACGTCCCTCATATACAGATGGCTGGAATATACCATAGTCGGTCCCTTCTATGGCCATGCTAACTTCAACTGGTTCTTGTGTTAGCAACTCAAACTGTTCACTCCCATGTACAATGGGTGCTTCTTCTGGATACAAGACAGGCATGACTGTGATGTACTGCCCATTGTGACTAAACTCAGTTCTTCTATCAAAGAGTGTCAGTAGATCATGATTTGACATGCCAGGGATTCTAGAACTAATGCGAGCTATTCTTCTAGACCATCCGTCACCAGTACGGAGTCCAATTTCTTTGGTCTCTTCGGCCACTTGTTCATAATTTTCTTGAAGTAACCAAGAGTCTTCAAATCCGTAGATATTGAGATTTACATCGGACCATCGTGGGTCGTGTGCATTCCACAAGACACTCCCTGTCACTCCCAAGCCATCATATGAGATGCCTAGAGTGTCATGAATGGCATCAGCCATCACTTTCACTCTCTCTTCAATCGCGTCCTTAGATCCCTCACTCGCAATCTGAGAGAGTCTTATCTCTGGACTGAAATACTTTGCAACATCGATCTTTGGAATTTCGAGTAATTTCAATCCAAAGTGTCTATCATCAACAACATACGTGGATGGTATAATATCATCAGATTCCACTATGGATTCTATGTCAAAAGAAAAGATACGTTTGTAGCGATTCTTATCTGAAATCCACTTCCCATCTGATGCTGGGATGTACTTCAGATAGGATAGAATCCTGTTCTGTGGTTGTATATGACCAAGTACAACATAGACTCGTCCAGCAGAGTCGTGGAATATATCACGGTCTCGTGCTCCTTCGGGCACGTCGATGATTGCTCTATTCTTATTAAAATCGCGAGATGCCATATACAACCAGCCAATTGCTAAGCTTGGGATTGTTATGTGCTTTCCTCTGGACCTAATTAGAAAAATAAAGGATGGAGAGGCAATACTGCCCCTCTTGAATTACAATTTCTTCTTGCAGAAGAACCAATCTGCGCAGTCGTATCCTTCTAGAAGACGCTTTTCAGCAGCCTCTTTGGTCTTTGGAGGTGGAACAATCACCTCATCACCAGGTCTCCAATTGGCTGGTGTTGCGACCTTGTGTTTGTCAGAGGTCTGAAATGCATCAACAACTCGCAGAATCTCATCCATATTCCGACCATTGCTTAGCGGATAGTAGATTAGAGCTCTAAGCTTGAACTCAGGATCAATGAAGAAGACTGCCCGTACTGCTGCAGTACTACTTTGTGCAGGATGTAACATCCCGTACTTTGTAGCTACATTCATACTTAAATCTTCAATTATTGGAAAGGGGATATCCTTGCCGAGCTTCTCCTTTATCGTATTAAGCCAAGCAATATGTGAGTATATACTGTCAATACTCAAACCAATCAACTTGACCCCTCGCTCCGTGAGTTGCGGGTGAATATCTGCAAAAGCCATGAACTCTGTAGTGCATACTGGTGTGAAATCAGCAGGATGACTAAATAGAATCACCCAACTACCCTTTGCCCAATCACTGAATTTGATTGATCCATCAGTAGTAACAGCCTCAAAATCAGGTACTTCTTCACCAATAAGCAACATTCGCCTTTCACTGGTTTCTTCCATCTTTTTGAATCTCCTTAAAACGATACTAGTAATTGACTGAACATAATTGATATTGATTATTATTTAAGTCTTATTATCAATAGATAATATTTTGCAACTAAGAAACATTTTTTAAGATACAGAATGTTACCTTCTACTATGTCATCCTCACAACCTTGTACAGCTGAAACCCTCAAGAAGCGGGGTTATAGAGCAACACCTCAGAGAATTACGATTTGTGATGCATTACATAATGCAGGATCACATCCAACTGTTGATGAAGTTCACAAGGTTGTGGTAAAGAGAGACCCCACAGTCAGTCTGGCAACAGTCTACAAGACACTTCAGCTTTTGACTGAGATAGGACTAGCACGAGAGATTAGTTTTCGTGATGAACCCACTCGCTATGATCCAACTGTTGATTCACATCTTAATCTCGTTTGTACAAACTGTGGGAAAATTGACGATTATTATCTTGACAAAATAGAGGATATTGCTACCATTATTGAACAAAGAACAAATTTCAGTGTGCAAAGACAAAATTTTGAACTATACGGACTTTGTTCTGAGTGTCACTCTAAAAATAAATGAATTCTTGTTTCAGTAATCACGTTGGACAAGAAAATCTGAGAATCCAACAAGAAATTCTCGGTACTTTGTAATCAGTGGTGGTTCAGCTTTGTCAAGTGCTGCCTGTCCTGATGTAAGGAGGTCTGACATTCGTTTCTGTGTAACTTCAAGAGCCCTGGTTTCACGGAAGATGTCCCTGACACGGTCTACCTCTTCATCGGTCATCCCCTCTTTACCGAGGAGCTCATCTAGTTCTTTCTTTTGATCTGGGGTTGCCCTGTCATAGGCCTCGAAGACAAGCATGGTCTTCTTTGCTTCTCGAATATCGCCAGAGGATGACTTTCCAAGCTTCTCCTCGTCACCAAAAGAGCCGAGGATGTCGTCCTGCATCTGGAATGCCATACCCACATTGATTCCAAACTCTTCCATTGCTTTCAATTGTGAATCTGAGGCCTTGGCAATAGCCGCACCCATCATTAGAGACCGATCAAAGAGAACAGCTGTCTTCATCCTGACCATCCGAAGGTAGGTATCCGGTGTTGCCGACTTGTCAGTAATCATATTCATCTCGATGAGAACGCCATCAACTAGCATTTGGAAAGCGTATTCATAGTATGCGTGTAATTTCGCTGTAACCTCAGGTTCAAGGTTTGCTGCTGTGATAGCAGAAGCTCCCAGATTAATCAGTGAGTCACCACCAAGGATTGCCATAGTCATTCCATAATCAAATGATGCCTCCTTGTTCTTAGAACTCTCAAAGTGGAGGTCTCTATAGGTTGCATGGAAGGTCTTCCCGCCCCTGCGGGTTTCATCATGGTCGATTAGATCATCATGGAGGAGTGACCCATTATGTAGGATTTCAACTGAACAGGATGCTGTGTAAAGATTCTCAGGAACGTCATCACCTTTGATTGCCTTATAGCCCAATACGATGAGGACTGGACGTAGCCTCTTTCCACCACGCATTATGTAATCCTTTACATTCTCGTAGTATTTCTTGTGCCAATCACTATAGGCACTGACTTCTACAATTCTAGAGTCAAAGAGTCCATTCAGAGTTTTAGAGATTTTAATTACTTCATCCTTCAGAGAATCGAGATAATTTGTCATGGGGACTGCTCTCTCAACAAATCGCTCCTTTGGCAACTTAAGAGCATTTCTGAACAAAGTGAATTGTCAGTCCTGTTCAACTCAAGTTGAGGTTGCGTACAGTGATATCACTATATACTCGCGGAATTCACACCGATTGGATTGAGCTTAAACGAGGTAATGATATGAAGTTTGTAAGAACAGGTGAATTTAGACCAGATGTGTTAGAACGTATCATAGAGAGAAATCCCTTGGAGGGAGCCCTGACATCACCGCTGAAGCGACTAGATTACTTGTTGAGCTTCATAAAGGAGAATAAACCAGAGATTCTACAGGAGTATATCAACAACCTCACAGCCAAGTACAGGGGTATGGTAAAAGAAGACTATGTTGGAAACCGCTTTGGAGAACTTGAGTCTTCGATTTCTGAGTTAATTCATCTAAAGGAGTATCCAGAACTTGTAAGGAGCATTATGGACTACATGATACAGGTGCTTCATCTACCAGAGGATGCTGATTGGATTGGGAGCACTCTTGAGGTGACCAATGGTAACAATCTGCGAATGTTTCTGCATCCAAGATACTACAATGTTCTGACTCTGGCTGAAACACTACCAAGAGATGATGCAATCACACTCTACAAACGGTACATCACGCACTTTCTCATTGATACTAGAGATCCAGATAGAGAGAGGTATGACAATCTAGAAACTCTCCATGAAAAGAGGACAAGACCCACAGATGAACCGTCTGACTGGGTCATCGTGCGTGGAATGATAGCAGATGGAAAACATGCTTATCGGAATGATAATTGTCTCTGGGTAGATGCATTGGAAGACCTATCTGATTCAGAACTGAAGTATATCATCTGCTGTTATGGTGACTATGAAGGAGCAAGGAATATCCATGAGAGTGTGGTTTTAACTATGGAACACACCATTGCCCAGGGAGACCCCTATTGTTCTCGTGTTCTTCATGACACCAGAGTTGATTGGGACTTGCGACATCCCCCAAAGGACTTTTGGGACAGTATGGAGGAATAGTATCGCTTCATCCGTAGTCCTCAATTTCTGCAAAGGAAATCTAGGAGGCAGCCAAATGAACACGCAATCAGATACAAAGCGATTTGCTATCATCAGTAGTCCAACGGATGATGAAGTAAAAGAGTTCCAAAAGGGATTCGAGGTATACAATCTGGAACAGACAAATGGAGAGTACAATAGTCCTAAGGAGTGGCTCAGTCTAGTCCTCAAAGACCATGATGGGAATATTGTAGGAGGGATTTTGACCAGTACGCTATTCTGGATTCAGTATCTTGAGGTTCTCTGGGTGGATGATAGATATCGTGGTCAAGGTTATGGAAGAGATTTAGTGCTGGCTGCAGAAAGATTAGCGAAGGAGAATGGATGTCTAGCATCACAGACCTATACGTTTTCGTGGCAAGCACCGGATTTCTATCAGGCAGTAGGGTACAAGCTGATAGCAACCTATGATGGATACGTCAAGGGTATCACCGAGCTTATCCTCTCGAAGCAACTGGATGTAATTGATGATACACCGACCAAAACTCAAGACACAACTCGATTCACGATTTCGAAGGATTCGACCAAAGAATCACAGAAGATTGTCCGCGAGGGGCTTGGAAAGAACTTTGAAAAGCACGCTGGTGAGTTGCTTAAGGAAGATCCACAGACTGGAGTCAGACTTGTCATTAAGAACGATGATGGAAAAGTGATTGGGGGGCTCTGCGGGTACACAATTTTCAAGACCCTGACAATAGATGATCTCTGGGTTGATGAGAAGTATCGTGGTCAAGGTTATGGGAAAGATCTCTTGGTGTTTGCAGAAGACCTTGCTAAAGAAAAGAGGTGTATTGCTGTTCAAACAGCATGCTTCTCATTTCAGGGAATTGATTTCATGAGAGGGCATGGATACAATGAATTTGGTGTATCAGATGCCTATCCACGTGGAGTCAAGGAGTATTATCTCATCAAGAGGCTCTAATGAAGAGATTCTACATCATACAAGAAGAATGACATATCATGACTGCTTATAGTACCGACATATGTCGGTAGTATTCATAAATCATCAAGATATGATGAATGAGATCATATAGGTTGCAGCAGAGGCTTTAGCTTTTAGCTGTTCAAGTTGATGAAGTGCATCCTGTTGTGCAATATACTTCCGGTATTTTCTTGATTCTTCATCATCAATGCAGTCGCTCCGCTCAATTTGAGTATCTTCTTCGCACTCGACAACTTCGATTATTCCTATCAGTTGATTTGTATGTGGTTCCGAGGTGCATGCCATTTCTATCACCACTTTGTAATAACTCACGACATGGCATAACATTTGTACCGACACATGATGGTACTAGATTGTATCAAAAGATTGGAACAGAATTGGTTTTCGTTAAATCGGATTTAGGAACCGAATGTTCCAGTTTCGTCTTTTTCACTCTTGTCTAGTAATAATCTCGAGTCGAAATATCCAAGTTATACCTTGAAGATAGAAAGAATCATGGAAATTGAGAAGGTTAGATTGAGAGATAGCAGAGAAGTTACTCTCCGTTTACTCAGTCCTAGTGATAAGAACTCCTTACTAAGTATGGTTCTTGACCTATCTGAAGACGCACTCATGTGGAGTAGTCCCCCATACGATGAGGTGAAAGTTGACCGCTGGATGACTGGTGCAGATAGTGGTCTCTCAGTAGTGGCTATCCATGGTGATAGATTGGTGGGAATTGCAGCGATATATCATCGCCCACGCCCAAGAGAGAGAGGAATAGGTGGAATGATGATCTACATCCATCAGGATTTCCATGGAGTCGGACTAGGGACCGCAATGACAGAGAATCTACTTGTATTAGCTAAAAAAAGAGGGTTACACAGAATTGGGCTCGAAGTAGTAGAAGATAACAAGGCTGCAGTGCAGTTGTACAAGAAATTCGGCTTCGAAATTGAGGGTGTCTTGAGAGATGCCTATTATGGAGCAGATAAAATGTACCACAATTCACTTGCGATGGGACTCTTGTTTTCAGAGAATTAGAAAATGAACTCAGTCTAATATCTTGAAGACCGTGAATATTCTACAAGATGTATAGCTTGACTATCGCAGTGTTTTGTACAGACTCCACAACCATGACATTCCTCTAGATCAACCATTGCGATATTATCGCGGCTGTCAACTTTGATCACTTCAAACGGACATTGCTCTTCACATTCTCCGCATCCCACGCACTTCGTATCATCCACTTGAACAGTATAGTGTCCCTTGTACCAGGGAGAGGATATTCCTAGTCGCTGGCGATGAATAAAGGGCCGACATACGTTCATGTCACAGTTGCAGAGCATACCAATATACGGAACTCCTAATGCTGAAACCGCGTGTACGATTGATTCCTCTTTCACCCAATAATCCAGAAGTACTGCAGCCTCTTCTGCACTCATGTATTGATGATTGCCTCCTAGATAGGAGGGGAATCGTCGAGTGTAGGTATGTGAGAACGCAATCCCAAGACAACGAAGTTTGTCATCTCCACCATAAGATGTATGTCGACATATACAGGGAAGTTGGACAACTGCACGCTCATGCTCATCAGTCTGCTGGCTTGCTAACTTCAGTACCTGTCTTGCCTCATCAAATGTGACTACTTGATGATGTAGGAACTTTCTGTATCTGGTGTCTACGCGATCATTCTCATCTGGTTTGATGGGTTGTGCTATTCGTTCAGCAATGGTCTTGAGTCCATCATCTCTGGCGGGTACTTCTCTTGAGAAATAGGACTCGCAGAAGTCTTGTATATGGTCAATGGATGCTAGTTCCTTTGAGTAATTCCTAGCATGGTTATACCATCTCTCACCAGCACCATGTTTTGTACAATAGTCACACATCAATACCACTCTGCATTAACAGGTTATGAGTTCTTGATTTGAAATATTTTTTATCTTCTGCCGTCTCCTGTCGGGAGTATGACGCAATTTGATCACTGGCTAAGACGAGATGAAGAGGAAGGACAAATTGTCTGGTTCCTATTGAACCGACCTGAAAAGAGGAATGCGTTTGATGATGAGGTCGTTGGTGAACTGGACCAATTTCTTGATGAACTGAAGTCAAACTCAAAGATACGCATTCTTATAGTTTCCAGTGCCCTAGATGATATCTTCACAGCTGGAGCAGACATTGAGATGTTCTTCAAGATACATGAGGGGGACGTATATAGTGGAGCCTTTGAGATATCAAGAAATATCCAGAGTGTGTTTGCCAAGCTTGAGAATCTACCAGTCCCAGTCATATCTGCTGTTAAGGGACTCAATTTGACAGCAGGGCTGGAGATGTCACTATGTTGTGACATCATTGTTGCAGCGGATAATGCAAGGTTCGGTCAGATTGAAACAAAGTATGGAATTATACCAGGGGGTGGGGGTACACAGCGGCTGATACGGCTTGTAGGTCCACTAAAGGCGAGAGAGTTAATCTATACATGCGATATCATCGACGCGGAAGAAGCATTGAGGATCGGATTAGCAAATATGGTGGTTCCACTCTCGGAGTTAGAGAGAACAGTCAACGATTTGTGTAAAAAGATAATTAAGAACTCAAGACGGGCGATTATGAAGTCAAAGGATTTGATTAACAGGGCGATGTACGTTAATCCAGAGGGATTTAGTGGAGAGAACCAAGGATTTGGGGAGGTCTTTGCATCCGGAGAACCAAAAGAGAGGTTGTCTGCGTTCATGGAGTCTAGGAAACGTAAAGAATAGCGAATGCCACTCGGAGTTGTACCAAATGGACAAGTGGAAGTATTTTGACATTACGCACAAACGGCATGTATTATGCAATCCAATGAGCCAAGAGAAATTAGACCGATTCTGCAAAATACTCAGACTCCCACGAGATCCCCATGTGTTAGATATTGCATGTGGTAAAGGTGAGTATCTTATCAGATTGGCAGAAATCTATGGTGTTTCTGGTGTAGGTGTGGATCTATCTCCCTTTTGTATCAAAGACTGTAGAGAGAAGCACCGTGAACGAATACCAGAGGCCAATCTAGAATTCATAGAGATGGATGGCGCGGATTATCAACCAAAGGCTAACGAGCTATTTGATTTGTCCATGTGCTTGGGAGCAAGCTGGGTATTCAAAGACCACTATGGGACACTTCAAGCACTCACAAGGATGACCAAATCTGGTGGATTAGTTGTAGCTGGTGAGCCATACTGGTTGAAAGATCCTGAAGATGAATACCTTGAGATGACTGAAATGACTCGTGAATCCTTTCGGTCCCATAACGAGAATGTGCTTGTTGGAGAGAAGATGGGTCTTACATGTCTCTACACACTTGTTTCCAACCAAGATGACTGGGACCATTACGAAACCCTTCAGTGGTTGTCAGTCAACGAACATATTCAGACATATGGAGATGACCCGGATAATAAAGAGATTCTCGAGGGAATGGAGAAAGCAAAGGAAATCTATCTACGTTGGGGACGAGATACGATAAACTGGGCTATCTATATTTTCAAAACTCCTTAACTGATAATGAGATTTATCTGTGAGAATCTGGTCAAAGAAAAGGAGTGTGTGAGCCAGATGATAAAGACGAAAGTAACTGAGATGCTAGGATGCAAGTATCCAATTATTGCGGGAACCATGGCAAGGATTTCTAATCCGGAGTTTGTAGCAGCGGCCAGTAATGCTGGTGCCTGCGCTGTATTGGCCAGTGCAAATTTCAAATCCCCTGATGAACTGCGTGACGCAATTCAAAAGACTCAATCTCTTACAGATCAACCATTTGCAGTAAATATCAATCTGTTCCCAGCTCTAATGCCCCAAGACAAGCTAGAGGACTATGTAGAAGCTACACTAGCTGAAGGTGTGAAGATCATTGAGACAAGTGGCCACAAGGCTCCAGAGCATCTAGTTCCTAAGTTCAGGGATGGAGGTGCAACCTGGATTCACAAGTGTGCTGGAGTAAGATACGCGATAAAGGGAGCATCCCTGGGTGCTGACATTGTAACGGTTGTTGGGTATGAAAATGGGGGAGCTACTGGTGTCTTGGATATTGGAACAATGGTAATGACTCCATCTGTGGTTGATGCTCTAGATGTCCCAGTAATTGCTGGGGGTGGAATATCAGATGGCAGAGGTATTGCCGCAGCCCTAGCATTGGGTGCTGAAGGTGTGATTATCGGTACTAGGATTATGGCTACAAAAGAATGCCCCATTCATGACAACCTCAAACAGGCTTTCGTCGAGGCTGTGGAGACTGATACTACTCTAGCTTTACGTTCTGTTGGAAATACACACAGATTCTGGAACAACAGGGCAATTCAGAAATGCCTTGAGCTAGAGGCTCAGGGAGCCGCCTTGTTCCAGCTCATTCCGATTGTATCTGGAGAGAAATCACAGGAGATGTACAGGGATGGCGATATCGACCATGGGGTTGTAGCCTGTGGCCAAGGTGTAGGCTTGGTTAAAGATATACCCACAGTGAAGGAACTTCTGGATAGAATGATGACTGAAACCGAAGGAATAATTTCGAAACTTAATGGGTTATCTAATTAGAAGACTAAGATGGCGGGCTAGGAGGGATTTGAATCCTGAATCAAGCTGAGCAAAGGTACAAAACCATAGAAAACAATACAATAGTGTGGTAGAATGACTCGAAAGACCAAGTTAACAAAGAGAAAATTCTACAGGTTTCTTCTACGTACTGGCTGGATTAGATTCTTCAGCATCTGGCAGGGTCGAGAACGTCCATTCATGCCTTGGCATATGGGTGCGAATAGACCACCAAGACGAAAAAAGCAGAAAGAGCCAAGAGTGTTGAGGAAGCGTCACTACTAAGGTATCCAAAATTCGTATGGCGGACCAAGAGGGATTTGGTTTCTTTTCAGTTGGTTTGTATAAGTTTGTCAGTCATCTAAGGAGTTGATTCACTCTTTTCATGAGAAGGATATATTTTATTCACAATTCTCCACTTATCACCAACCTTCAGCATATGGAAGAAATCGACATATTGCTCCTTTGTGGTGTTTCCATCTCCAAACCACATATCCACAATTACAGAAGCTGCATTGCGTATTATTTCAAGAGATCGTATCTCAAAACGGGCCCACTCATCAACAGGATTCTGGCCTGCCTTAATCATCTGTTCCCGCATCTCCCTCCAATGGTTTCGTGCGACCCAAGTAATTTCACCGTTCCTCAGACCAATACTCAGACCATCTTCATAGAATATCTCGCTTATCTTGTCATAGTCAAGAGTCCGAAGTCCCTCAATGAACACTTCAAGGGCTTGTTTGATTTCATCTTCCTCTGGCTTCATACCTAAAACCAGTGTAATATCAATTACCGACAATAAATTCAGTCTGTTTTAAGCAATGAGATGAACGTATTCTGGAAGGCTTACTATTGAAACGAATTGCGGGCTAGGAGAGATTTGTAAATCGCTGATGAAATGAATCTATCAAAGTCCGAAGTAATCCCGGATTATTTTTGCATGGCCACCTTCGTGACCTTCGTCAAGGTATCGGTATCCGAAGATAGAAGAAATGCTAACTTTTCCTCCCTCAGGCCATTCTTCATCAAGTTCGAAATTCCATTCTTCTTTTGAGAACCTCTCAAGTTTTAACATTAAAACATCAAATGACTCATACCACTCGGAGATAACTCTCTCAATAGACCAAGATTCTCGAGTCTTCACAGCTTCTTCATTGAACTCGGTTTCTGTTTTGTCAGTGTACCATGGTTTTGTACTAGATAAAACACGCTCAGCCTGTGTAATAATCTCCCAATTCCAGGCTGAAATGTGTGCAAGAATGTCTTTTACCGTCCAAATTCCTTGGACCTTGTCATTGTTCATTTGAGAGTCAGTTAGTTTCGATACTACGTCTTTCAATTTCTGATGGTCGTCCCTGAAGAATTGGATTGTTTCTTCTTGATCCATCTAGACTCTTCTCCTTGAGAATAATACTTCTCCACTCGATTCGCAGATATGTTTGTTGAAAAGATAATGGCGGGCCAGGAGGGATTTGAACCCTCGACCAATTTACCTAGCACTGGGAAATCCAGAGCTATCAAGTGACTCTTTCTCTCAGGCGGACCTGAGAGGATTAAGAGCCTGTCGCTATGCCTGGCTTAGCCACTGGCCCACGAAACGCTTGGTGTTCGTTTTCAATTTATAGACATTGTGGTGTTGACGAGTTGTGTCTATCAAATATCCAGCATTTTCAAGTTGGTACAATACAACCGGTATTCTAGGCCAACTGTGTTAGGGAGGTACATGGTAAAGTGATACGAAATCCACAGCCTGCATACTCATCATCATCCAAGAGAGTTATTGTTCCTTTATGGATTTCTACTATCTGTTTTATCAAATAGAGGCCCATTCCTGTTCCTACACTTTCTGTACCTGTTACACCCTTCTCAAATAAATTATCACGAATAGAAGGATCTATTCCAGGTCCATCATCACTCACGACAATTACTACTTCATCCTTGTTTATCGAGAAGGAAACTTCTACAACAGGCGCATTCCCTGCATATGTAGCACTATTACGAAATAGATTGACAAAAATCATTGGAAACAGTCTACTTCTACTACCGTATCTGCGACCGTGTTCATCTGCATTTACACGTATCTCTAGATTTCCATGGGTGAGCACTGCCTCATCTGCTATCCTTTCAACCAAAGTTATGATATCAAATTGAAGTGCAGTTTGTGATTCAGAAAAAACCTTCAGAAGAGCACTCATCCTCGTCCCAGCAGTAAGTCCTCTCGAAATACGTTCTCTTACACTTGCGGATTCGATTCCTAGGAATTGAAAAGTAAGCTCCATATTGAGAAGGACTATCTGTAAATCATTTCCAATGTCATGGATGAGCAATGAAGCATAAATGTTAAGCTCCTTATTCCTTGCATCCAGCTCCTGATTTAGATCATCAAGCTGATGTATATGACGTTGTCGGGCCCATGATCCTATGAAAATAAGGAGTGAGATGCCAAAGAGGGGGATAATAGTTTCAAGAAAGGCAGACATGAAGATTGATGCACCAGGATGAGTTAGAACCACAATTAGAAGGATAATATCATGAGATGTTATGAAAAGTGCGGCTTCTCTTTGGTCTAATAAGTAACCACCGATGAGCATTGTAATTGGAATCCAGATTAGAACCAGTAACGAGTATTCTAAGGACCATGTTCCTTTGACTATGAGCGAGATATATGGATAGGATGAGAAGAACAGAAGATCGATAATTATTGCCAAACTTAGATGTCCATATCGGCTCAGAATAAGACCTGTGAGAATAAATGCTGCCAATAGCAGAAAGATTGGTATTCCAAAGATATCCGTATCACTAACAATCTGTGCAAAGACAAGTATTGGACATATTACAACAGAGAATCCGAGAATGAATTGGTATCTTAGCTGATTTCTTTGATTTGTGATGTAAGCGGGAGGTTCTCTAATCCGACTCAGAATATTACTGATGAATACTATCAGGTTCCCTTTCGACCCGTCCATTGTAGTGCACTCACTTTCTAGCGGAAATCCAGAGCATGATTTTCGACCAAGGTTCTCAATCTTAGAGTCCTAAATTATGGAGAGCAAGAACCTGTCGCTATGCCTGGCTTAGCCGCTGCCCCACGTTTTGCGAGTTCCATCAAATCAATTTATAGAGATTATGGCGGTGTAGGGTGAACACTAATTCTTCTCAAATCATGACTATTCTAGTCCCCATTTTCATCAATCAATCCCACTTTGTCCCAAGCTCTCTCATGAAAGTAGTACATAATGGTCTTCACAATGACATCAACTGTGCCAATTCCAAGACTAATCTCTATAGAACCTGTGAAGACTAATGCAATAGTTATGGTCCCTATAACAGCCAATATCCGCCACGTTATTGTCTTCGCAAGTGCTCTATGTTCCATCCTGATTCTAGTCATTCTTTAGCCCCACATGTCATACTCTGAGAGGAGTTTATTCATAGAGGATTACTGGATATTAAATGTCCCAATGGCGAGGACACAAGTCATATAACGAGAGTAAGTTCTAGCGCGACCATCCCATGGATTAGGGAGGCCCATTGCTTGAGCGATAACAAGAAGGTCTATGATGAAATTTTCGATTTGCTGGAGAAACATGACAACTGGATGAGCAACACAATCAATCTCATTGCCTCAGAGAACGTCAGTTCACCTGCGGTCAGGTCTGCAATAGTCAGTGACTTTAGAGACCGCTACGCAGAGGGCTGGCCTGGTGAGAGAGTATATGCTGGCTGTAAGTTCATAGATGAGGTTGAAATTATCTGTATGAACTTAGCAAAGAAACTCTATGATGCAGAATTTGCTGATGTCAGACCAGTATCTGGTGTCGTTGCAAACCTGATGATGTACACAGCAGCT
>JAEOST010000787.1 GCA_016840245.1 Candidatus Thorarchaeota archaeon | reverse complement strand
CGTATTAGCTGTAGCATACTCAGCAAGTGGATCCAAGAGAGTTGCTATTCGTTCTTCAGCAACTGCAGAGGATCTTCCGGATGCATCTTTTGCTGGTCAATATGAAACCTATCTGAATATTGAGGGAGTACAAAAGGTTATCGAGAAAGTAAAGGAGTGTTATGCTTCGCTGTGGACACCAAGAGCTATATCCTACAGAAACGCAAACTCAATTCCGCATGATGGCGTCAAGATAGCTGTCGTCATTCAGAATATGGTAGATGCTAGAAGCGCTGGGGTTCTATTCACTAGAAATCCAAATTCAAGTAATGAAGAGGAAGTGATGATAGAATCTAATTTTGGTCTCGGAGAGTCGGTTGTGTCAGGAGAAGCGATACCAGACCGATTCATTGTTTCAGGGTCTAAGCGTTCAGAGTACAAAGTACTTAGCAAAGAAATCGGAACCAAGGAAGTAATCATCTATGCAGATCCTGTTTCCGGAACCCGACATGAAGAAGTAGACGAGGCTACTGGTCAGACGGCTTCGCTTTCAGATGAAGAAGCCCTGAAACTTGCGGAAATTGGGCATTCAATAGAAAGTGCATTTGGTTCTCCTCAAGATATCGAGTGGGCTGTTGACCAATCAGGAGAGTTGTTCATTCTGCAATCACGTCCAATCACTACTGATTATGCTGAACCAGATGATGAGATTTTGTGGACTCGAGGTTATAGTGATGACTACTGGAATGACAATGTAACTCCGCTCTTCTTTGACCTTCTTGGTGGTCAACTCAAGTATATTGTAAACATTGAACTTAATGATATAATGGGCTATACGGAGATGACCTCGGAACTCATTCTTCTAAGAGGTGCTCATGTCTACTTCAATCTCGATGTTATCAGGAACAAGGTCCTAAATGAGATGCCACCCTTCATTCGATCAGATGACGTTCTAAATTACTTTCCAGAAGGCCATGGACCTTATGGAAAGGATACCATGAGAGAACTACCTTTCAGAACAAAGGCCAGGATACTTGCTGAGCTTCGTGTGATGATGTACGACGGTGACGGTAGTATAACAAAGACTGCAGAAGTATATGAATCATGGAATGATGATGAATTCATCCCATTCCTACAAGAGTTTGATAAATCTCTTGAGGAAACCACAGACCATGGTTCTCTTGCTGAATTAATGAAGCTTGCAGATGACCTTGACAGGATAATGGTACGTCACTTCAGACTTGTTCGCTATGGACTTCCAGTTCACAACCTAGGGATGAACCTGATTGCGAACTATTTACTAACAAGGTATCTTGGCCCAAAAGCTGCTGCTAAGCTATATCCGATTATGATATCCAATCTTGATCACAAAACAAATGAAACCAATGATCGTGTCAATGAGCTTGCTGAACGGGTACTTGATTATCCTGATGTTCGGGATGCAATTCTATCAATACCATCTAAGGATTTACATAACCACATTATGGGATTGAACACTGAGAACTCAATTGCATTTCTGGACGCATACGATCAATTCCAGAGTGAGTTTGGTGTGAGGGGATTCACTAGAGAACCATACTATCCAAGATGGCATGAAGCCCCAGATTTAATATATGACATGCTGAAGCCCCTGGTGAAAGAGAAAGGGCGTTATTTCAGAACAGCTAAGGCAGAATCTGAGAGGATTAGGAAACAGGCAGAGAAATTCGTAGAAAGAAAGGTGAAAGCAATCCGCTTTGGACGAATCAAACTCTTTCTTTTCAATACAATTCTAGGTATCTGTCGCACGTATATCACGTTCCGAGAGAATCAACGATTCAATCTAGATAGGTGGATCACAAGGAGCAGAACTCTATTCTTAGAGATTGGAAGAATCCTAACTGAGAAAGGATTCATTCCAGATCCATCACACATCTTCTTTCTATACAGAAGGGAGATTCGAAGTATTATCTCCGGTGAGGATATCGATGGACTCTCAGAATCTGTGGCAAAAAGATTCCAGATTTTCAAGGATAATGAAAATAGAGTACCTCCAAAATTCATTCAAGGGTCTCGTCAGTTTGATGACCCATTACCTGAATCAGAGGTGGAAGACACACTACATGGAATCCCTGCAAGTCAAGGAGTAGCCACTTCACAAGTTCGTGTTCTTAGAACAATCGGAGAAATATCACAGGTGCAAGCTGGTGAGATTCTTGTAGTTCCTAGGACAGATCCCGGTTGGACTCCTGTATTCTCTAGGATTGGGGGTCTTATCACAGAAACAGGTGGTATTCTATCACATGGAGCTGTAGTATCTAGGGAGTATGGTATTCCAGCTGTAACTAATATCAGACAAGCCTGCAAGATTTTTGTAACAGGACAAAGAGTAACAATAGACGGTAGTTCTGGAACAGTGTATATTCATCGGGAAGGGGAATGACTAGATTGGAACCTCTAACTCATAAGACCGATTCAAAGGATCCAAATTGGAATGAGAGCTATTACTTCATTTTCTATGATAAAACTAACAAGATTGGTGGAATGAGTCGAGTTGGCTTCAAGCCAAACAAACCGGAGGGGATGACTTTCTTATTCCTCTTTCTTCCTGATGGCTCTGTTGCTGGATTTCACTCAACAGATGAGTGTCAGAATTATCCTGACACACTACACGTTACTGGAATGAAACACGAACATCTAGGTGATGGAGCTTGGCGATATTCATTCAATGGTTCTATGATAGTCGTGAACAATCCAAGAGACCTGCCTAGAGTTCGAGAACAACCAGATTTAATCTCAGATCTCATTGAGGTTGATATGAGTCTCATGTTTCATCCAATCAATGATACGTACGAGTACAGTGAGTTCATGACTGAAGAGGCTCTCGAGATTGGGAAAAGAACAGGAGATATGCACTGGGAACAGATAGCCAAGGTCTCGGGAATGCTCAAGCTAGAGGACAAGGAAATAGTCATTGAGAATGCAATGGCTCAAAGAGACCATACTCATGGAATTCGGGATTGGACAGGTATTGACAACTGGTTCTATTTCGTCATATGGTTCAACGAGAACCTAGCCATTAATCCTGCAGCAGTTGTAGTAGATGATGGGAGAATCGGACCAGGAGGTTTCTTGTATAAAGATGGTCGAAATATCCCAATAATGGAAATCTCAGTAAAGAAACATGAGTTTGAAGAAGAGGGGATATTTCCAGTTGGAACAGAGCTTGAATTAGTGGATGCAGATGGAGTTAGGCACTCATTACTTGCCAAGCCGGGACCTATTGTTCCAGTTCCTTTTGTTGACACTCAAGGAAGAAAATCAATACTCGTACAATCATTCGGAGAATTCGAGTTAGATGGAATCAAGGGTGGCTATGGATCTTACGAAACCCTCAGTCGAATTGATAAGAAGCAATAAGCGACGGATATTAGTAGTAGTAAGTCAATGCACGTGATGCTGAGGAATTCCCATGTTCGACCTAATACAGGAGCGAGATGTCGGTTCTGAGTTATCTCCAAGAACACTGTTCTATATTCTTACACACGGAGAAATGGAGAAAGAGAATCGAGATATTCTAAGTGAGAGAGGTCAAGGACAGGTCATGGAATTAGCTCACTCCAGAATCATACCAGGTGTCACTAGAATTTACTCCTCCCCAGGAAAGATTGCTTTGCAAACAGCGGGAATCCTCAGAAAGGAATTTGATGCAGCTGTAGATGTGAAAGATTGTTTGGATGATGTAAAACTTGGAAAGGGGAACATGAAGGATCAAGAGCTAGCAGACGTACTCTCATTGTTCTGGGAAGACCCTGATGCTAACATAAAACATGGGGAGTCACTTAATGAATTGCGGGGTAGATTTGGTGGCTGTCTCAATGAGATTGCTACTCGACATCCAAATGACAGCGTGGTAGTTGTTACACACCCAATAATCAGTGCACTGCTGATATCCCTCGTCAT
>JAEOST010000786.1 GCA_016840245.1 Candidatus Thorarchaeota archaeon | reverse complement strand
AGCATGCCCCTGTAGTCTATCCATCCGTAGCTATGATAGACGCAGCCCTCTCAGGACTTCTTCTGGAAGATAGAATTCAACCAGAAAAACCTCATCCACGATTTCTAATCAGTTGATATGATACTATTGGATAAGGAAAGACTTTGGTTAATGAAGAATTAGCCTCAGGGGATCAACCACCTTGCGAAGAATATTCAATTCATTTTCAGAAGGTGGAGGTTCAAGTTGAGCACCATTTGTATCAAGTTCAAAACCAGTTTCATCCGCAATTTCTTCGAGTGAAGAGGCCTCGTAATAGTGTGAAAGGAACATCCTCTTCGTATCTGGATCAAATGACATGACCCCCAGATCGGATATGACCACTTCAGGACCTCCCGTTGTCAAACCAATATCATACCTACTACTATCACCATTTAACCAACCCGGGCTTGTTATGTAGTCCAATTTGTTAACGAATCTTCGTTGTTCGTGTTTCATGAATATCATAGTTCGTCCAACAAAACTAGCAACATCACAAGCTCCACCGCTACCAGGAAATCTTATTGATGCCTCAGTGTAGGGTCCTATCACTGTACTATTCAAATTACCATAAGCGTCGATCTGGGCTCCAGATAGTACACCTAGAACCTTTGAGCCTGTTTTCTCATTCTGCATGAAATTGAAAGCATCTAGAAGACTTCCATGATGTGATGCACCCTTCATAACTCTAGGGTCTGCAACAGAGAGCGGAATCTCATCCAAATCTGGATCTATTGCTCCTGTTTCAAAGAACACCGTGCAATTGGGTGAATGGATCTTCTTAGCTGCTACTGCGGCAAGAAGAGGGACTCCAGTACCGCAGAATACGATATCATCATCTTTGATACGGCGGGCTGCAGCAATCGTCATCATTTCCATTCTTGAGTATTCCATGCTCATGAGGACTTCCTCCTAGCATAGCCCAAATCTGGTTCTGCAGTAATTGCATCCAGAGCATCTTGGCCTATCATTCTGAGATATTCATCAAACGTTTCAACATGTTTCACCATCGAATCAATGTACTTCTCAAATTCCATATCATCATCGCATGTCTGTTGATACCTTGTTAGATATTGCATATCATAATCATAATATCCAAAGCATGCAGTTGGATACGCACCATGAGGTTGATGCACAACTGCATCCACTAGCACATGTGGTAGACAGTTTCTCCAGGGTTCTTTTCTCAATTCACTAGATCCTACAAGTTCCTCACATGATATTATGACATGTTTAGATGCACGGGCTTGTTCAATATCAGTAAATGAAAGCCCCTCGATGCGTGCTGTCCCATCAGGAGCAGCCTTCTGTACATGAATCAGTGTGACATCAGGATTAATGGCTGGGACGAGGACAAGGGGCTCTTTTAGCTCACTGAAGGGATTCTGAGTGATGATGGTTTTTTCATCTGGTAACGAGACTCTCTGTTTTCTAAGTCGTTCGTCAATCCCCTGCTTGATGATAATATCTGAACCCAAACCAGATGTTGTGGGTAGATATGGTACTCCCATTGCCCCAGCTAGAAATCGAAGTGAGATCTGATAGTTAGAATAATCCTCGACCTTTATCTGACCTTCTTCAACAGCTTTCTTGAATCTCACACAGGTTGGAGCAAAACGTCCATTTGCCCCATAGGCAATCTCTAAAATTTCAACAAGACCTGCACCTATCAGAAGGTCTAGTGCTTGACTACCTGAGTGCAACACGATGTGTAAACGGTCTTTCTGTTGCCTGACTATCTCCTGGGTAAGTGCCATGGGATTTCGATTGATTGTGAATCCGCCAAGAGTTATGCAGTCACCAGAAGCTATGTGTCTATCAATTGCCTCATCTGCTGACATAACCTTGTCTTCATTTGTCAATTCTTCTACTCCCCTTAGTTTAACAAGTAACGAATCCTCGGGGAATATCCCTATTCCCCAGTGAATATCTGTTGTCTGAAGCTCCTTCTAAGGTATACTTCTTTCCGTAGTTCCTTGAAGCTTGAATCAGTGAATAATTTGATTACATCAGTTCTGCTCT
>JAEOST010000785.1 GCA_016840245.1 Candidatus Thorarchaeota archaeon | reverse complement strand
TGCAGAACTGCTTGATATGTCCCCGCAGAGTAGGTGGATATGACCTTGAGGGTCACACATCTTGCCCAGTGGGCGGAATCGTACGAGGTGCAATAGGTCTTATTTCTGGTAAGACTCCACAGCTTGACAGGATTGATCTGAAGACTGGCGAGTTGTGTAACGTAGATTTCGTGTTGAAATAAACTGTTCATAGTCGAGTCGCTCACCGGAAGATAGGTTTCTTCTTGAAAGCGAATGTGCACACCGTAGTTCGATAGTGTACATTACATCGTAGAATTAGATATAATATGATACTATAAGATAATAATATTGATAAGAAGGTTTGTTCGCGTAATGACCTGAGGAGTGGAATAGCCGTGATTCCATCAATAGTAGCAGCAAAAAGAAGTCATCAAGTGATGAAACTAGCTGTCGTCGGAGCTGGAGGTGCTGGAAAAAGCACCTTGATATCACGTCTCGCTACTGGAAATTTCATTGATAAGAATATGACAGTAGGTTTTGATGTGGACTCATGGACTATTGACGCAGGATACGATAATAGTATCAAGGTATCGATGTTTGATTTTGGAGGACAGGAACATTATCGGTTCTTCCAAGGGGCACTTGCTTTGGGAGCAAAGGCAGCCCTCATCGTGTTTGATTGTAGCTCATTTAGGTCACTGACGCAGATCAATGAGTGGATGAGTATGATTGAGAACGTTCCACCTGAGAGAAGACTTCTAGTTGGAACAAAGTCTGATGTGGAAGGTTCAATTCCAGAGGAATCAGTCCGAGAGCTTGCTCAAGAATTAGGTGTTAATTATGTTCTAGTGAGTTCAAAGACTGGAGCCAACTTCAGTGAACTCCAGGGCAAGCTAGAAGAAATGGCTCGTTCTGGTTAGTACTATATTCAGTTTCGACACATCAGGAGATTATTAATTAGCTAGATGGTCACCACAGTCCTAGTAACAACTTGGAATGTGGGTAATGATGAGTTCAGATATTCTTGAAGGAAAAAGTCTACAAGCAATTGTCGGGTTTATTGCCATCATCTTGTTCATCTTTGCAGCGATATGGACACTCCTCGATACTAGTATCTCACTTGTACTAGGAGCTCTTGCAGTCATTCTCTTGTACTATGCACTGTTTACACCAGCTGGCAAAGAAGCCAGGAAGAAGACTACCAAGAAAGAGCCAACACCAAAGAAAGAGGAACTTCCTGAAGTTGAAGAGTACGTTCCTGAAGTTGTAGAACCGGCAGCCAGTCTCAAGGGCTTACCAATAGAAACCATTGAGGGTATCGGAGAGGTCTATGGAAAGGAATTACGTACCAAGGGTATTGACTCTGTACAGGATCTTGTGGATTCTACTCCTGAGAAGGTTGCAGAGATCTGCGATGTTGATGTAGTTCGTGCTAGAAAATGGATAGCCATGGGACGTTTCACTCGACTGGATACGGTCTCTGAGGAAGATGCTGAAGCCCTTGTTGTTGCTGGTGGAATAACTGAGCTGAAATCATTGGCTAAGGCAGATGCTAAGGACCTTTTGTCTAAAATTCAGAAAGCAGTAGATAATGAGGATGTACAAATTCCAGCTGGGTATGAATTCACCTTAGATATGGTTGAGAAATGGATTCACGAAACCAGAGAATTACTCTATAGCGATTCAGCTTAGAGAGTTCAAACTAGAATGGGGAAGAGTGGCTTCCCCCTCATTCTTTGTTTTCATATGTTCAGAAATAGGAGAGAGCGAAGGCTATAAATAGCACACAATTTGAGCCCGCGCTAGTTTAGACGATATTATTGGGTCGATTCTTCGACTCACAATGTCTGGTGAGTGAGATAAATGAGAGATCCTGTTGGTTGGATGAAAGATGAGTACACGAAACTCGTAGAGCAGAATTTTGATTGGAAGATTCGCGAGCTACAAGGACCCAGTACTCCAAGAGCAAAGGTTGATGGCAGAGAAGTCATTATGCTTTGCAGTAATAATTACCTCAACTTGACAAACCACCCTAAGATGAAGAAGGCTGCACTAGAAGCGATTGAGTCACATGGTGTTGGGTCGGGTTCAGTCAGAGCCATTGCTGGTACAATGGACTTGCATCTTGAGCTTGAACGTCGTCTAGCGGCATTTAAGGGTGCAGAGTCTTCAATTACTTACAGTGCAGGATTTGCAGCGAATGAGGGGTTGATTCCTCAGCTTGTCAACAAGGGAGATGCTATAATCTCGGATGAGCTGAATCACGGAAGTATCATCGATGGTGTAAGACTCACTAAAGCAACTCGTTATGTTTATGCTCACAATGACATGGGCGAACTTGAAAGTGTCCTTAATGATGTAGAGAAAGAGAAACCACCAAAGATATTGATCATAACTGATGGTGTGTTCTCAATGGATGGGGACATTGCTCCACTAGGTGACATAGCAAAGTTGGCGAAGGACCATGGTGCTATGGTTTACGTTGATGATGCACATGGAGAAGCGGTCCTCGGAAAAGGTGGTCGAGGCATCGTTTCGCATTTCAATCTCACCCATCATGATGTCCAATTTGAGATGGGAACTTTTAGCAAAGCATTTGGTGTAATGGGTGGTCATGTTGCAGGAAGTCAGGACATGGTCAATTATGCACTCAATAAGAGTCGTTCATGGCTCTTGAGCGCTTCGCACCCACCAGCAACTGCAGCAGCTTGTATCGCTGCCATTGATGTTCTTGAGACCGAAGAGGAACATGTGAAGACCCTCTGGGACAACCGAGAGTACTTCGTCAAGGGTCTCCAACAGATGGGTTATGACACGGGTGTGAGTCAGACACCGATTATTCCAGCAATGACTGGAGAGAGCTCAAAAGCTGTTGAGTTGAGTAATGGTCTCATGGACGAGGGTATTCTTGCATTACCGATTGTGTTCCCAATGGTTGCGAGGGACAAAGCCAGAATCCGTAACATGATGAACTCAGGACTTACCAAGGAACACTTAGATACTGCACTTGCGGCATACGAGAAGATTGGTAAGAGAGTCGGTATCATCTAGTAGATACTTAAACGTAGAATAGAAGTAGTCCTCTGATGAATCGATTGGGGGTACTCTTCTATTACTTTTCCTTTCCGTAGAGCTCAACACTCTTCGCAACTTCGATTATTGGCGCAAACCTGAATCTAACCTCTGGCATGTAATGTAGAACAAAACGAGATAGATGTTCAGGGTCATCGGTCTCTACAATCTGAAATCCTTCAGGACCATCAACCATGGCGTAATTCTTTGAAATGAACTTCGGATATTTCTCAGGAGTATCTTTAATCCCTTTACGCATCTGCTCTAGTTTCTTAATAACATCTTCACGTTTCTCAGGATCGAATTCCCAGAACATTATGTACTTCATACACTCACCTCAAAACAGTATATTCATTATTTACTCTACTAAGGATAAGAGGTTTGTCACCTGAAGTATTTCTTCAGAAGATCTACTTTGCCAATGCGAAACAAGTGTACTAATCAAGATTCAAACCTGTTTGATGGGCACGAAAGACAATCGAGCGAGTCCAGATTGCAATCCGCTTCTCTACTGGCATCCCAACACC
>JAEOST010000784.1 GCA_016840245.1 Candidatus Thorarchaeota archaeon | reverse complement strand
GAGGAGGGTAAAGCTATCACCATGGAATCATTTGGAGCGTCTGCTCCTTCAGATGTCTTGTTTGAGAAGTTTGGATTCTCAACAGAGAATATTGTCAAGCAATCCAAGAAACTGCTTTGAAAATCTCTCACTGGTGAAAACGTGAGTCAGCAAAACCTTGCTGATCCTTGTCGCTCAGCGAGTCAGTGAGCCAACCGGATGTAGCATCTGGACGGTTATCGAACCTAGGAACAAAGGGTTTGATATCCAGAAGTGGTGTTTCATCAAGTATATCCACATCACTGAATGTCAGACGATTTCCTTCAATCTTCAGTAGTTTTACAATAGAGAAGCCAATAGGGTTGGGTCTCGATGGTGCACGGGTCGAAAAAAGACCATGTTCCTTCTTGTCCAAATACGGTGTTACTTTCATTCTTGGTGAGCGTGCCTTATGACACCAATAAAGCAAGATGATGTGTGAAAATCCATCCAACGACTCCAATCCATCTACAAATTCTTCTTCAATTTCAGCATACCCAACTTCATCAGAGAAGCATGGCTGAATGGGCGTGTTCTCACTTTGGTGATACGGTGAACGAATCACTCCAATTGGATGTAAAGAGATTTTCAATAATATGCACCAACTGGAGGTAAAGTGCGTTTGGTCCTTATTTTACTTCTCTTAGAAGTGATTTATCCTAACAATGAGTGATACAAATCTAATGCAGCCTCAGGAGTATTGACTCCCTTCACCACAGCGTTGCCACTGACCATGATAGTGACCTTCAATCCAGCACCTGACGTAGCCATCAGAAATGTCGATGCGACTATAACTTTGTACTCATCATCAAGTCCTTCTGCTATAGTCTTGAGATCTAGCGACATCATCTCCGAAGGTGATATGCTATAACTACCTTCACAGAGTGTATGGACCATCTCAGCTCCTTCCACTTCTGATAGTGAGATGGTGTCTGAAGAACAAGCAGGACAGTTTTCAGCACGGGCTATATCAAATGTGTCGAAACTAAGACTCTCCTCATCGAAGTGTAGTAGCTTTCCAGTAAGCTTGGGTTCATGATCTGTTGCTAGTAGAACTGCCTCTCTAACCTCTATTGAGGCTGTTATGGATAGGAGTGTTGGAGAGACCCCAATCATTGCGCAGGTTGCATCCGGATTATCTTGAACATCACCAGTTAGACACTCAAGACATCCAGTTTGCCTTGGAATGAATGTCGATATGTTAGAGTAGTATTCGACTGCTCCTGCATAGATGTAGGGAATATCAAGTTCCAAACTAGCACGGTTCACATCTCTCCGAGCCTCAAATGTGTCAAGACCATCAATGATGATATCAGAGCCCTGAAGCAGGTCTCTAGCATTATCATTACGAATGGTAGCAGATACTGGTTCTATCGTCACATTCGGATTCATGAGACGTAGATTTACAGCAGCAACCTCAGTCTTTGGTTTTCCAATATCATCAGTGTTGTACAGAGTCTGACGTTGTATATTTGAGAGTTCAACAACATCTCTATCGATGACACGAATGTGACCAAAACCAATTGCGGTCAGGAGTCGTAGTGCTGGACTACCCAATCCCCCTGCACCCACGACACAGACTACTGTATTCATCAACGACTCCATATCACCTTCGCTGAAGTCGCGAAGCGCAAGCATGCGTGAATATCGCTTACTCTGCTCGGGGGTTAGAGGCATAGAATCACATTGAAACTAGAGTTCTTAGTCACTTAAAGAACCTGTTCTAGACTTAAATCATAACTTCTGCAAACTCATGCATGATATGGCGCTCAGCACGTCTTAGTCGTTCCTGCATGGCAACTCGTTTGATTCCAAGTTCTTTACTTAATTCCTCAAGAGTGGACTTTCGTGGTATTTCATAATAACCAGACTGGAAGGCTAGATTGAAAGCTTGCTTCTGTTTAGGTGTAAGAGAAACATGAAACATACCAGTGGGTGTGGATTGCACACGGCGAATCTTCACGGATGTAAATCGTGTTCTAAGCTGCTCCAAGAGATTTCGAAGTCGTTCTCGTGAAGGAGCGAGAACTACATGATTCTGAACACCCCCTTCAATCACAATTGGTAGTCGAGTCATACACCCACTCTGAAGAATGGTTTCATAGATAGAGTCACGATCCATACGATGAACAACTCGTGTCCAGTAGATATCAGGAGAACGGTATGTGACTTCAGCCTCAACAACACTTGGAGAGGCTTCGAGTTCATCCATATATCGCTGCAGGTGTTTCTCATTACTCTCAATAGATTCCAATATTCCAAGTCCAGTATCCCCATCGATGGTGACTATGGATACCCGAACCGGAATTTTTTGTGTAAGAACACACGAGTAGTAGTCCTCGGAACTGACTTGGATTGTGCTCTGTACGACCATTATATGCACCCGTCATACGACGGCATAACGTTAATTGATTTATACTATATGGTTGATATTGATGTGAACATAAGAATGGATCAAGACCAACCTTTTACGGACAAGGAATCCGAGCAGGATACTGGAGTATCTCGAAAACAACTAATCGCAGTCGGACAAGCAATCTTTGTTACCATACTCTGGGCCTCTTCATGGGTCATCATCAAATTTGGTCTAGAACAAGAGAACCTTCCTCCACTGGTCTTTTCTGGATTGAGATATACATTCGCATCAATTATCCTAGTTGTGGCAATCGTTTCAAGATCTGAGTACCGTAGTTCAACACGATCACTGAACCGACGCTGGTGGAGCATCCTTGCTCTTTATGGTGTCATCTTTGTTTCAATAACACAGGGTGCACAGTTTGTAGGACTCTTCTTTCTGGATGCAACAATGGTTTCTGTTCTTCTGAATCTTACGCCAATCCTTGTCCTACTGATGGCAGCGATGTCCCTCAGGGAGACCCCTTCTAAGGGTCAGACATTACTGATTGTGTTAGGAGTATTTGGTGCAATGCTCTACTTTTACCCCTTGGATCTCTTGAGTCAAAGTCTGTTGGGTATAGCGGTCGTACTTGTAGGTGTCATTGCAAATGCTCTGTCATCAATCCTAGGACGATACATCAACAAAGAACGCATTGCTCCCCCTGTTGTGATTACAGGCATCAGTATGGCAATTGGGTCAGCAATATTGCTTACCACAGGACTCATCCTTGAAGAGCTTACGACTATTACACCAATGGCCCTGTTCTATATCGCATGGTTGGCTGTTGTAAACACAGCACTCGCATTCACCATCTGGAATAAAGCAATGCAGACTCTACGTGCCATTGACATAACTATAATCAACAGTACAATGTTGCCCCAAATAGTAGTATTGTCAATACTCTTCCTCGGTGAGAGTCTAACTCCATTGGACTGGGTCGGACTAATAATACTGATAATATCCGTAACGCTGGTACAAGTTAACCAAGCAATGAAGGAGAATAATCACGGATAGATCAGACTTTCTTACCTATAGTGAGGATACGATGTACAATCTCCTGTTCGTGTATGTGCTTAAGCTCTTCATCTGTAGCAGCACCTAG
>JAEOST010000783.1 GCA_016840245.1 Candidatus Thorarchaeota archaeon | reverse complement strand
CCAAATAAAGCAAATCGAATTAATTCCACTCAGAAACCTAGAATCTCTTAGACTGGATCTAGATCCAGATCTATTCAAAGCTGATGACAACCTGAGATCGATAAGAATACACTTGGGTATTAATGACACCAAACTCGATTTAACGCCATTGTCAAAATGGACTAATCTTCAATCCCTCATATTATCCGGGAATCCAGAGAGTATGAGACTAGATCTGTCTCCATTAGCTGAATGCAGTTCGCTTACAACTGTTAATATTGAGATATCAGGTCTGACCAGTGTGAATGTGTCACCACTCTTTTATTGTAAGCAGCTGACAATTGTTTCAGTTCCAGCTGGTGTCTACGTTGAGATACCTCAAAAAATGGCATGGTCTGAAGACATTCCAAGTGGGTTAGGACGTTTAATTACAAGTCGGTGCTATTATCATCCAGATACTACAGCCCAAGACCAATGTGAAGTCTGTTTTTTGACAATATGCAGCGTTTGCAGATTTTATGTTCCCATAGAAAAGGAGAGACAAGAAAAGACCAGCGAGTGGTATGCTATAGGTGAGGGTTGGAAAGCGACGTTCGCAACCATTCCCGCAGTGTATGGCAATGTCTGCCCAAAATGCTGCAAGGATAAACTTGGAATAAGAAAACGTTCAGATTCGAATTATAAGAAAGCAGGAGAAATTCTGAAAGACGCAAAATCGCGAGGCATTACATGGGTAGATCATGGATTATAGACTCACTAGCGCGAGTATCTAGATTGATACGAAATAAACTCGATTGAATAGCAATGATTCCTCACTCATACTGAGAATATATGTTGCTATTAACCAAAGCTGAGGTCGGGATTAAAATAATCCTAGATAGTCGACCAGAGAGGTTCCATGTACACAAACAAAGACCTGCAATATGATATTGAAAGGTCTGTCTTTCCATTTTAAGAGATGATCTGTTGTTTTAATTATAGTGTCATCTCACACTATTAAACTGCATGTTATAAGTGGGAAAGAAGATTAATTCACTCAGTAATTGAGCTGATAATGTTTGAACAAGCCCAAATTCAATGAAATCGAAAATCAAGAATCGTTGTTACTTATGACTCTCTTGAAAAGCTTCAAGAGCGAGATCCATTGCAGACTCACGCATCTTGCTGATCTTCTTTGCACGAGTCTTTAGTTTGTCATATAGTTCAGATTTCGATAAAATCGAGTGTTCCAGATAAGAGGCAACAGCTTCGGACCTGCTATTAAATGCCCCAAGTTCTACCAATGCATCAAGAACCTCGACCACATCCACTCTTATCCTTGTCATTACATTGATTCTCTGAATATCCTCATCTTCGTCTTTCTCTGTTTGTTTACCGAAGATTTGCTCTCTGAAAGTTAATCTTCTTTCTTCATCGATTGATGCTTTACTCTTTCTAGGCATGTCTTTTTCCTCTGCAGCTCTCAAACACAGTTTGTTAATGCATGCTAAATATACTTTGGCGTAATACAATTCTGATGCATGATGATACATATTTTATATAATAGATAATATAATAATCTATGGATAATATTCGAAAGCTCAAAATCTGTTTCTTCTCTCCGTTGATTCAGGTAATAAGACGCCCTCCAAGATCCACTGTTCACGAACACCTTGTGCTTTCTTATGGATATGTTTGACACCAGGGTGTTCTGAAAATCTTAGCAATTGTTCCATCAATTTCTCCGCTTCGGAAGTTCTACCCTGCCTCATTCTGAGTTCAGTCTGTAGGAGCATTAACTCTGCGTTATACCCTGGTAGGTCAGTCTCCGCAACCGTTTCCATCATTCGACTCATCCAAGGACCTGAGTTATCATCTTTGATGTTTTCTTTTGTTGGAGAGAATAACTCCATCTCAGTTGCTGCTAGACTCAATAGACACGCTCTTCCACGCACATGTCTCTTTGCCCGTTCATTAATTTCAAGAGCACGTTGAAAGCTATCCATTGCAGAATCCAGATCGCCTTGACTCCTTTCAAGTTGACCAAGAATATGATACCACTTACCAAAGGCTAGTTCCAGTCCCGATTTCAGTATCTGCTCCTTTGCACTATCTAGGAACTTTCGTGCATTATCTCTTTGATTCAGAACAACATATGCATGTGCCATAGCTATGTGTGAATAGGCTGAGCGATGAGGGTCAACCCCCCAGTGTTCCAGAGCATATTTTGCCCATTCAAGAGCGTTCTCTCCTTCACCGACCGAACTATACATAGAAGATAGATTGTATGCATCAGCACCGATATCTGCTCCAAGTGCTTCAAAGATGCGAATAGCCTCAAGTTGAGAATGGATGGACTCAGTTAGCTCACCACGACTTGATGATGTCACAGCAATATTTTGGAAAATCATAGCGATATTGGCCCTATCGTTGAGAAGTTCTGAGATTTTCTTGGCTCTTGTAAGAAAATCCCGCGCTCTCGCATAGGAATCTGATCCTGATGTATATTGGGCAGAAATCTCCGCCATGAACCGAAGTATACAAGATTCATACCACCGATCATCAGCCTTCTTCGAAATTTCTAGAGCTTGTTCATAAAGCTCGAAGGCTTTTGGAGGATTTCCCTCATATCGATGTTTGAAACCTAGGTTTATGTAGTAATATGCACGATGAGCTAGAAGCAAGTCATTGCGGTCCAGAAGCTCCTCTACTTGTTGCTGGACGTTTCTTTCTTCAATACTTCCGGGATCGGTAGAAGCATAGAGATTGCAGAGTAAATAAAACAGAACTGCAGGATTGGAATCTGATCCAATTGCCCTTTCCACAGAGTCGACGAGATTCTCGTAAGTAGTTTCATCTGACAGAAATAGAGGTTTCACTAAAGCGACATTCTGATAAGTTGGTTTTAACTTCGCAATTGCCTGATTGTTTTCAAGATTTCTAGAATGGTAAATTGAAAAGAAAACGAGAGGCAAAGGACTCTTAATTTGGATTATCCTTTCTGTAAGTATGTTTGTAAAATTCCAATAGTCAGTAGCATTTCTCATAGCTGAATCCAATTCTTTACGAGTAACATCGTCAATGAACGGGAAATCTTTGGCTATTGTACCCAGTGGTTTCAAGATTTAAACCATAGAGTCAATATACAATTGAGTAGATTTATGTTTCGATGATTCATATGAAGGAATGAGTCTTCTTTACTTACGACAATCCTTAATGATTCTTCGACTCCACACTATTGGTGAGGTTAGTTTCTGATTCTTTCTGGTATCTTCAACAATGTTACAGTATTATTCCAACTCAAGAGAAAAAGAAGATGAGGTGTAAGGCAAACGAAATTCAAGGTCGTTACTACTTCAGGTGAAAGGATTAAGATCACGACAGATATTGAAGCTACTGAGTAGAGTGCTTCGGTCTAAGTAGTATGTAACCGCCGATAAAAATCACCATTGCCGCACTGATTGTTCCAGATACAATGACCGTGGTTATATCCAGACCAGCGGTGGCCGTTAGTGGGATAGTTGGTTCAGTTGTAGTGGTTGGTTCAGTTGTAGTGGTTGGTTCAGTTGTAGTGGTTG
>JAEOST010000782.1 GCA_016840245.1 Candidatus Thorarchaeota archaeon | reverse complement strand
GTCTTTCCATCTCTGGGGATCCTTCATGAAATACAGCATTGTCAAGACGACAAACATGAAGAAGAACATAATTCCATAACCCCATCGCCAACCCATTGCATCGATGATACGAGTTCCCAAAATCGCATAAATTGGCACGACTCCGATGAGGAATGCTAGACTTCCATAAAGTCCTCGTTTGTCAGCAGGTGCTTCTTCTGATACTGGTACTTCCCACAGATTTGATGTTGTTCCCATTATGACCATTGAATAGAAGAATAGGAACCAATACACATCCAATGATAGATACACAATCAGAATAGTGGGCAGACCCATCACCAAGACAAGTAGTATCATTCCTTTCTTTCGTCCATACGCATCACCGAACCAGCCGATGAAGAAGACACCAAATACAAGTATACCAAAGATACCCTGTAAGAGTGCAAATTCACTTCGAGCAATTTCTCGAGTGGATGTGACGAGAGTTCCATAGAACTCCTCTAGAATAAATGGGATTGCCTTAGTTTCAATGAGCGAGAGCCAGCTGTCCATCTGACTTACAAGACCCATTAGTACAACGAGAAAAACCAAGTATCTCTTTGACACTGTTGGGGCTGCAGTTGGTGGAGCAGCAGCTGTTTCTGAACCTTCCATATCTCTCTCCTCTTTGTAAAGAGTTGTAACTTGAACACTACGCCATGCTGTATTAGAGTGTTCCGAAATTTATTGAAAATCGATGAACACGTACACATCAAGGTTATAGGGTCGTGCTAGCATAATTCAATCTGTCCCTCGTTAGGCGGCGAGGGTAATCGTGATGTGGGGAATTCACTGGAGTGTTTCAATAGTTGAAACAAGACGCCTTGAGTACAACTGAGTCCACAATGCATTCTGAAATACGTATTAGACACATCATCATTTCTCTAATCGACAGTGGTCTCTCCTTATTCTATGAGTCATTCTCTGAAGATCCAGTTGACCCTGACTTGTTCAGTGCATTATTCACAGCAATTACTCTGTCCAATAGGGCTGAATCAAAAACTGACTCCAAATCGACTCATGATATCTACGACTTGGAGGATTATGTGATCCATATCTGTTATGGAGAACAACTTGCTGGAATCGCCATTGCTGACGGAATTGTTGATAACAAGACCATGGAGCAGCTCACACAATTTGTTAAGGTGTATGAGTCTGAGTATGGACTCATATTGACTAATTGGGATGGTGATTTTTCATTTTTCGACCATGAATGGGCTTCCAGTCAACTTAGTGAGTTCATAACTTTCAAAGGAATTACTTACAGGCTTCATGACAATGCCCTGCAGCGTGCAAAAAATGGAAGACATATCCGTATAATACATCTACTACGTCGTTCAGCATCTACTGATTTGTACAGCATAGAGGACATCTGCAAATTGCTGGTAGACTCTTTTGAGATTCAATCCGCAACTGCTTTAGAGTATGTATCAGACCTCGAACAACATGGGATGATAGTGCCTCTCAGTCAATGAGTCCAGTCAGTCGTCTTATCCGCTTCTACCTTGGATTTTCATGAATACGATGACGATTACAGTACCACCAACTTGATCCAATCACCACTATTGTGACAATTAGACGTGGAGATGATTGAAAATGGAAAACACTAAAGACTCCGAATGGTCTTCTCCTAAAAGCCGATAAACGATGATGAGGATGGATTGACAAGTGAATTCGGATAATAGACGATTTCTGAGGGCAGCTATAGATGAGGCAAAACTAGGACTAAATGAAGGAGGAATTCCTATCGGCTCAGTTCTAGTCATTGATGATGCGATTGTGGGGCGTGGTCACAACAGACGTGTCCAGAATGGTAGTGCTATCCTCCATGCTGAGATGGACGCCTTGGAGAATGCTGGTCGTCTAAGTGCTTCTGATTATCAAAAATCAACTCTTTATTCGACCCTATCCCCTTGTGACATGTGTAGTGGTGCTGCCCTACTTTATGGCATTCCACGAGTAGTTGTAGGGGAGAACAAGACATTCAAAGGTCCTGAGGAGTATGTACGAAGTCGTGGTGTGGATGTTGTTGTGCTTCAGGATGAAGAGTGCATTCAAATGATGCAGCAGTTCATCCGGGATAATCCAGCACTGTGGAACGAAGACATTGGTGAAGAGGACTAGTTATCCAGCTTCCCATGAGAATTTCTTACTAAGAACCTACCATGTCCCACTTCGCCCACAAACTTACCTTCTCTGGCAACAACCTTTCCTCTAGATATTGTTACATCAGGGTAACCGGTCAGCTGCCAACCCTCAAATGGACTCCAGTCACAATTAGTTTGCAGATCCTCAGCGTGTAGTGTGACCTTCTTCTCAGGGTCAAACACCAGGATGTCTGCATCACTTCCAACTTTTATTGCTCCCTTCTTGGGATACATCCCGAAGAGCTTTGCTGGATTAGTACTTACCAATGCTACAAATCGATTAAGTGAGAGACCTCGATTACCCACACCCTCTGTGTACATCAGAGGCACCATAGTCTCCACACCTGGCATTCCAAAGGGTATCTTGCGGAAGTCTCCGTTCCATGCCGCCTTTTGCTCAGTGGTAAATGTGCACGTGTCAGTAGCCACAATATCTACATCGCCTGTTTGCAGACCTTTCCACAATCTCTCACTGTCATGTGGTTTCTTGACCTGTGGACAAGTGGCATAGAGATGTCCATCCTTTTCCTTGAACACCTCATCGTCAAGCAGCAGGTACTGTGGACAGGTCTCTGCGTAGACTTTTACGCCGCGTTCCTTGGCTGCACGAACTGCGTCAGCACCTTCACCTGTAGACATGTGGACGATATACAACTGTCCGCCTGTCACCTCAGCCCACTTGATTGCGCGGATGATGGCCTCTTCCTCTGTATAGCAGGGTCTCGAAAGGGTGTGTGCATATGCACCCCATTTCTCCTTTTCCTTCGCATATCTCTCAACAAGCATGTCCAAGACAAATGCACTCTCTGCATGAACACCAATATGCCCTCCATGTTTAGCGGTCTCCTCAAGTGCTTGGAAGAGCATGCCATCATCTGCCATCCAACCCTCGTTTCGATAGATCATGAACATCTTAAATGTGGGAATCCCATAGTCTATCACTTCCTTGATCTCAGCCTGAGTTCTGTCATTCCAGTCCGTTATTGCAGCATGAAGTCCATAGTCTACACAGACCTTTGAATCAGCCTCTGCACGACGTGCTCTCACTGCATCCATTATTGGACTCCCTTTCGTCTGAATAGCGAAGTCAAGAACAGTGGTCACACCGCCACAAGCAGCTGCTTTGGTTCCATTCTCAAAGTCGTCTGCTGAGATAGTACCTGAGAATGGCAGTTGCAAGTGTACATGCACATCAATACCCCCCGGAAAAACATGCTTTCTATCTGCATCAATAACTTTGACGTCAGAGCCGGCATCTATCTTACCAATCTTGACTATCTTCTCGTCTTTCACACCAACATCCGCCACAAAGGTTTCAGTTGCAGTGACTACCTGTCCACCCTTTACTAAGAGATCAAGTTCAGTCATATTGAGACCACTCCTAATGGTTATACAATCTCTCATAAATCGCTTTAGGAGCTACCAGATTGAGAGTAACGGGCTGTAGTAAAACGTATTAGATGCGACACTAACACAAAATGATACTACTTCGACTACGAGAAGTGATTGTAATGCGAAATGTGCGAATTGGTCTTGTACAGGCAAAGTGGGAAGGCGATGTTTCTGACGTGAGTGCAATCGAGGAGAACATTGAGAGAATGGTACGCAAACACGAGGGATTTGGTACTGTTGCAGAACAACAAGGTGTTCAGATTCTATGTTTTCAAGAACTCTTCTATGGACCCTACTTCTGTGCTGAACAGGACAGAAAGTGGTACAAATATGCTGAGCCAATTCCTGGGCCGCTTACTGAACGTATGTGCAAATTAGCTAAGAAGCACAAGTTCATTCTCATCGCTCCGATGTACGAGGAGGCAGGAACAGGGGTCTACTATAATACAGCAGTTGTCATTGATTCCGATGGTACACTTCTAGGAAGGATGAGGAAGATGCACATTCCACATCTCGACCCTGGATTCTGGGAGAAATTCTATTTCCGTCCAGGCAATATGGGATATCCAGTGTTCGAGACAGCAGTAGGGAAGATTGGAGTATACATCTGCTATGACCGACATTTTCCAGAAGGAGCTCGTGCCTTAGGCTTGAATGGTGCTGAGATTGTATTCAATCCATCAGCAACTGTAGCTGGACTCTCTGAACATCTATGGTCGATTGAACAACCTGCTCATGCTGTTGCAAATGGATACTTCATGGCAGCCATTAATCGTGTTGGTGAAGAACCTTGGAAGACCGGTATGTTCTATGGTAGCTCCTATGTGGCTGACCCAAGAGGTCAGATTGTAAAACAAGCTTCACGTGAAAACGAAGAGCTCTTGGTTGTTGATATTGATTTAGATATGATTCGTGAAGTCAGAAACGTCTGGCAGTTCTATAGGGATCGCAGACCTGACTCTTATGGAAGTTTGACAGATCTATAATCCACCAGATGAATGGATATTTGGTTCAGAGACCGTCTAGCTTGTAGATCTTCTGAATTTAGGGAGTAGCCTGCCTGTCTGGTCCATATACTCTCTGTACTCATCCCCAAACTGCTCCAAAAGCATGGATTCTTCGTCGCCTACTCTAATAATGTAGAGTAAAGTCCAAGCAGTGATACCAAATACCCCGACAAAGAGATTTGCACTAATGAGCGCAGTTGATATCACCATGATATAGAAGAAAGTGTTGTTCGGGTGTCTGACGCGAGAATAGGGTCCACTGGTCACAAGACTATGTTCGGTTCCCAGTTTGAGCAGCATTGACCAGTGTTGTCCAAGAGTTCTATGGACCCAAGCAAGTAGAACGAGACCCGTGATATTGAAGACAATACCAAACCATCTGATGAACTCGGGTAGCATGAGTGCAAAAAGATCAAGCCAGGGCGTAAGAATATAGACAATGGGAACACCTACCATTCCTACAAAGTTGAGGAGTACCAGTACTCTCTCCCTAGTTGGTTTCTTCTCCTCCGTCTTCTCGGTTTTTGAAGCACTCCTGATACTAGGAGTTCTAACGATGAAGAAAGCTATAATTAGGATAGCGAGAGCAATCCTGTAAAATTGTTCTTCTATCTCTGTCACCTTCCTCTCCTTGTTTAAGCCCGTCTGGATTCTTCTGGCAATCTAGTCTACATTCCCTTCTCGACTTCTGAGAACACCTCATCTAGGATACCACAGGCTTGGTCGACCTCAGTTGTAGAGAGTTCTAGAGGTGGCTGAATCCTAATGACATTGCCATCAAGACCGCCTTTTCCAATGAGCAGTCCCTTCTCTCGAGTCAGCTCCATGACCTTGAGTATCTCTTGAACGGCAGGCTCTTTCGTTTCTCTATCCTTTACAAGTTCAATACCAATCATCATGCCTTGGCCTCTGACATCACCAATAATCTTGTGATCCTCTTGGAGCAACTTCAACTGGTTCTTGAGGTATTCGCCAAGTTTGATAGCCTTTCCAATGTAGTCATTGTCCTCGATTATCTCTATGACTGCAACCGCACCAGCACATGACAGTGGATTACCACCAAAGGTTGCGAATCCATCAGTCATAGTATAATCGACAGCATATTCTGGACGTGTAAGGAACCCTCCTATAGGAAGCCCACTACCAAAACCCTTCGCCATTGTGATGATATCTGGTTCAACTCCAGCATGCTGGATTCCCCACCATTTTCCACCGGTTCTTCCGAAGCCCGTCTGAACTTCATCAGAGATGTAGAGACCATCATACTCTTTCACTATCTCGTGTGCAATCTGGAAGTACTCTGATGGAGGTTGAATTATGCCACCCACTCCCTGAATTGGTTCAGCGATAAATGCAGCAAGAGCTTTGTTAGTCTGTGTACGGATGATTTCACGCAGATAACGTCCACACTCAAAGTCGCAATCTGGATACTCCTTTCCAAAATGACAGCGGTAGCAGTAACCGTAGGGAGCAAACCTCACTCCAGGGGGATGTGACTCAGGGACAGTTCGCCAACCCGAAGTTGTGATTTCACGAGCCAGTGTTGTCCGTCCGTGGTATCCACGCGAGCATGCAACAATGTAGGGGCTACCTGTATACTTCCTAGCCATGAAGAGAGCCGCCTCATTGGCCTCTGATCCACTACTCACAATATATGACTGTGAGAGATCCTTTGGCGCAATTGAAGCAAGTTTCTTTGCAAGAACAGCATATGGAACAGTTGCATACAATGTGCTGGTGTAGATTAGTCGCTCTGCCTGCCACTTGATTGTGTCTACAAGTTTGGGATGCGAATATCCTGTGATTGTAGTACAGATGCCTGCAAACAGGTCAATGTAGTCCTTCCCAGTACTGTCTGTTAGTGTGGCACCACTTCCCTCAACAAAGAGGACTGGTTTCTCATAATAATGTCCAACTGTTGGAACAATGTGCTTCTTTTCAATCTCGAGAATTTCTTCGCTAGTATATTCCTTCTGTAGGTCTTTGGGTACTTTCAACAGGATTCACCACTATCAGATTGCAGGTTTCTTTCGTTACACAACCTTCCTAAAGACTTTGTCAATCATCACAACCTGTGGCTACTTGCGAAGCTGTATCCATCCCTGGGTTTCAGTAACATTGACCTCAATCCAATCTCCAGATTTGATAACTTTGATTGGATCTCGTTCCGGTGTATCAACAATGGGAATCACACGACCATAGAGCTTCTCGGCGATGATTGCTCCTATCACAAGAACTGGCTCTGTTTTCAGGTTCACAATTGCTGCAGGTGCTGTTCCACATCTGACGGATTCCAAGAGGATGGCTGAAGTTGTGCTAGAACCTTTTCCAGTGGGAAATACAAAGACTGTTCCGGCAACACTCTGTCCTTTTAGTTCGTGGTCGCGTTCTGTAATCATTCCGGTCTTGGGATCAAGTCCACCCCAAAAGCAAATGGGCTGAGATGTGACCAATGCAGGTCCGCTAGCAACACCCGCTAACAGTGGATTACAGAGAATTCGGTCTGACTTCATAATTCTCACCTACGACCTCTCATTCGTGACACTTTCAATGCATTGGACTTTAGTTCGGAACGTAACTTGAAATTCTCCAAGTCCGGGGGCATAATGCGCCATCTTCGCAGAATCAGTAGCAATTGAGCCTAATTCCCACGCCGCAGTTGGAAAAAGAAGAAAACACGTGTCGCAAATAACCTTGGCACCAGTTTTATTGATCTTCTCGAGAATCCCCATCTGCTCCGCTCTTTCCTGAGCACATCTGTTTGTAAAGATCCAGAGATGCTTGTTTTTAGCTAGGCGTCTGTTCTTGAGGAGATGTGCTACTTCTCTGAGTTCTTCAAGCGAATAGTGAGGACAACCAAGAATAGCAATCTCTGGCTCCGCTCCATCTTGAGTTGAGAAACTGCTCCGAACCTCACTAAGTTCATCTTGACCAAAAATTACTGTTTCTGTGGGTTTTTCTCCCCCAAATGCTTCATCGAGATTCTTAGCCTCTGGTGTGATTTCACACATGTGGAATAAACCAATTGAACCTGAAGTGGACACAGCGGCGGAGAATGCTTTCAGTTGATCCACGGAAACGGTCTTCGACACACTTTGTAGGACAGGAACACGGGAGTCTGCCACCTCTCCCACATAGTAGCCAAGAGCGGCATAATCCGCAGATGTGAAATGGAGGGTATCCAGATCGTCTAACTTGAATAGAACACTCCCTTTTCGCGCATCATCAAGGTAGAGATCAAATCGAGGCATTAACCCAGTGATGGCCGCACAGATATCAACAAAATCCGCGCATCTAATTGTTCTAGCACCTATGACTGAGTTAACAAAGGCTATGGCGTTTGACTCGCCCCATGCAATATTCTGTCCAAATCGTACTGAACTACCACACTGATATGGAGTACATGTCCAGCTAGGAATAGCTCCCATTTTTCTGTGAGCTTCAGCAATTCTCAACTGCTTATCTACACATTCTTGCACTATGTCAAATTCTGCATATCTCTCAAAATCAATGGACGCGATGCAAAGTGTCGTAGGAACCTTATAGACTGCACCCTCTTCTGCCAGCTTCTCGCAGAATTCCATCCCTGCATCTGAGATTCCATAATAACTGGATGCATCAACATGGACGTTTTCAATTGGTATCATGTGGTCTGCTCCGTACATCTCTCCGAGCTTTACCAAGACTGACATCGCCAATTGAACAGCTTCACCCTGTTCTCCCTGAAGCAAGTGTTCTTCTCCAGTTGTAAGGAACATCCTAATCATCCAGTAGACAAACGGTTTGAGCTGACTATGATAAATTGATTGTTTCTGAATAGCAGTAAAATCAGCGTTAGCCTATTGAGAAGATGTACTAGTTGGTTACCAAAATGAGGCCATTAGATATTTCATACTTTAATTATGTAATAATTTCGACACTGTACGAATAGATTATGTTCTGTTTCGGAAATATACAAGAAGATAATGTTACATTCAGAAATTATTATTAAGAAATGTACGTCAAACTGCACACCTCATTGTAATCAGAGGGCATGAGAATAGTTACTCAGTGAAATACTTCTAAGCCACTAAACGAGATGAACATTGATGAAACATCGACGCATCCCATCCTACCTTATAGTATCTGTGCTACTTCTAATGACATTCTTTTCTTCACCTATTGGATTCCAATCAGTTGGAACAATGGATGACTCTAGCAACCAAGTCACTATCAGACCAGAATCTATCTCTTCAATCCCTAGCAACAACTTTCCAATACCCAAATCGATAGATGATTACAATCACACAACTCATGGTTCAATCAGTGTCACTAGCAATTCGGAATTCATCACACTCCGTGACTCGGAAAGCTGGACTGGTTCTGGAAATGAAACTCATCCAATCATCATATCAGAGTATAATTTTACTGCAACAACAGATCTGATTGCTATAAGCAACACGAATCTTCACTTCATCATTGAACGTAGCTACTTTTGGGTACCAACCGAGAACTTCAATGGAATCACACTAACCAACGTCACAAACGGTTTGATTAGGGAAAATTACTTCGACAGGACTAGTTTTCCAGTCTATCTTGATGGTGTGAATTTCACAACGATCGAGTCAAACTATTTCACTGGTCTTTCTGGAGTATGGGTTAGCTCTGGGAACAATAATACAATCGAAGACAATTTCTTCTACAACGATGATTCAGCAATTACGCTTTTCAGTCAGAGTTCCTACTTCAACAACATTTTCAATAATTCAATCAATGGTTCATTCTCTGGTGTATATATCCTCGGAGCAAATTCGAACAATGTTACTCTCAACAAGTTCACACAGAATCTCTATTCAATTCATGTCTCCCAATTTAGCAGCGACAAGCCATATCACAATCTAATCGTTGACAATACAATACTCGATGGTACTGAGATGGGTGCAACAGGTATCTATCTCACATCCTATGCTTACAACAACACTGTGCATACAAACACGTTGACCAATGTTTCAATTGGAATCCGACTCGCCTTTTCTGATGGAAATCACATCTATTACAACACCATC
>JAEOST010000081.1 GCA_016840245.1 Candidatus Thorarchaeota archaeon | reverse complement strand
GTAAATGGACTCAATGGTACTGATGGTGTTGATGGAGTAAATGGACTCAATGGTACTGATGGTGTTGATGGAGTAAATGGACTCAATGGTACTGATGGTGTTGATGGAGTAAATGGACTCAATGGTACTGATGGTGTTGATGGAGTAAATGGAACTAATGGTACTGATGGCGTTGATGGACTAAATGGAACCCTGGATAATCTTGTAGTAATTTGGGATAGTTTGAGCGGGAGCTTTGGTGATGATTCTTCACCAATTTATGTTGACGATATACAAGTAAATAACAGTGAATATTTCGATTTATTACCAGATGATTCAGTGCGCTTAACCAAAAGTGGTTGGTATCGATTTACAATCATGTTTCTATGGGCGGGACTTGACACTGGTGGTGTGTATCGCCTGAACCTGAATAAGAATGGAATCGATACAGATTGCTTGGAACGACATTATCATAATGGTACTGATCAATATTATGTAGTCAACAGGATCGTCTATGCCTCAAGTGATGGAGATGATTTGTTTCGCTTTGTTTGCGAGTCAGATTTGCCAGCCCATACCTTTGAAATTTATAGCGGCCAAGTCTATAATAAATTAGTAATCGAATACGTCGGAGAATAATATTCTTCTTTCAGCATAGTTTCATAGGCACCAGCAGTAGCGTGAGTTGTACATCCATACCGTAATCTAGTACAGTAGGCCTTTGATAAGTCAACATTTACTTGGTCTTATTCGTCCAAGAACTTGAAGAAGTAGTGGTGGGCCGGACGTGATTTGAACACGTGACCACCGCACGTTTGAACGGGCGTGGAAGTCAAGCAAATGTATCGTACGATGTGCTTTGAAAAACAAACATATATAGACTAATATGTTTGTATAAACAAACATATTTTATCATTGAGGAATGCTGCTTGAGTGAAGATATTCCAGACCTCTTCCGAGATGTCGTTCTGACTACTGAAGGGAAGAGTCCAATCAAAGAAGTCATGTTCATTACTGATGAGAAATCAGCTAGGGCATTCGACCATGAGGCACGTGTAGCCATTCTTACAATTCTCGCACGTGGTATAAAGGACAAGTCTACGTCTGTTCAATATGATCAGGAGAGTGACGTAAAAACTGAAACAACTAAGAGAGTGGTTCGAACTGCACTGTCAGTCATAGAGATTGTAAAGATGTCCAAGAACTATGCTGATGTCATGTCGCTGACTCGCAATCAGGTCTATCATCATTTCCCAGTGATGATTGATAGTGGTATCATTGTGAAACACGGCACTGTACAAAATGGAAATAGATTTACAGATTATTACAGACGTACTGCAATAAGCTACGTCTTGACATTAGAAACACCTGACTATGGTGATGAATTCCTCAGGAGAATTGAATCAGACAGATTAGACAAACTTCTATCGATGTTCACATTGAGTCTTGATAATTCCCAGCAGAAGCGACTTCTTGAATTGCGAGTTAGAATGCAAAAACTCCAGGACCGTTGGCGTCCAATGATTGCTAAGATGGCACAAGATGATGTCACAGACCGAGAGATCATTCGTTTCTACCATTGGCTACTTGACATCTACTCCTTGACAAATCTGGAATACATTGAGTTGGGTAAGAGTATTGCGAAGATTCTATTCCCTGAAGCTTTGGAGGGTCAGCAATGAGAGAAATTGGCCACATTGCTGTGGAAGCTGCAAGAGATGCGGGTGCAGACTTTGCTGATGTCCGAGTTGAACAGACACAGAAGTTCAGTATTGAGGTGTTTGATAAAACTCCGAGGAAGGGACTTGTCGCGAAGATTACAGGAGCTGGAATACGTGTACTTGTAGCAGGGTCATGGGGTTTTTGTCCAACCTCTAATCTGGATCCAGGTAATATTCGAGAAGTCGCTAGGGCTGCTGTTGAGCTTGCGGTATCAAACAAGGATAGGGTCAAGAAAGTGTTTGATATAGAACTTGACACCTGTGTTGATGAGGCAAAGACCCCAGTGAAGGTCCCATTACAGAATGTATCGATCGAAGAGAAGTTAGCTCTACTCAAGGAGCTCAACAAAGAGGCGAGTGACATTGATGCTAGAGTGTTCAACTCACGAACAACCTATCAAGAAACAGTCACTAGCCTTCAAATAATCAACTCTCTTGGTACAGATGTTCATCTTGAATTGTCCATACCTTGGCTCAAGATATTTGTTACAACACGTGATGATTCCAGTAGTCAAAGGGGAGTCGCTAGACTTGGAGGGAGTGGCGGTTTTGAGCAGATGAACTATGAGAATGCCCGTGCTACCTTAAAGGAATCGGCAACTCTTGCTTTGGCCAAACTAGACACTATCACGGTAAAGGGTGGTACATATGATGTGATTACTGACCCTGACCTGACAGGGGTTCTTGCTCACGAAGCTTTTGGGCATGCATGTGAGGCGGATAATTGGGTTTCTGATGTGACGATTTTCAGAGGGAGCTTGGGAAAGAAATTGGGCTCCGAGGTCATCAATATCAGTGATGACCCTACCATCCCTGGATTGAGAGGGTCCTTTGCTTATGACTGGGAAGGAACCAAGACAATGAAACGTGAGCTGATAAGGAATGGTCGATTGAATGAATTGCTTCATACCCTTGAAACCGCCTCACGGATGAATTTAGAATGTACTGGTGCAGCTCGTTGTGAATCCTTCATGTTTGAACCAATTCCTAGGATGGGCAACACTTTCTTTGAACCAGGTGACTGGAAGGTTGAGGAACTAATTGAAGACACTAAATCGGGTCTGATTCTATGTGGAATAGGTGGAGGGTACACCATGTCGAGTAGGGGAGTCTATGCCTTCATGTCAACCCATGGATATCTGATTGAATCAGGTGAACGGAGTCAGATCATCAGAGGTACCACCATCTCAGGAGAACATCTTGGAACCTTAGAGAAGATTGACGCTCTTTGTGATGACTTCAGGATGAACTCTGGAACCTGTGGAAAGGCTGACCAGCACGTTCCTGACATGTCTGGCGGACCGCATATGCGAATACGCAATATGGTAGTAGGAGGTCAATGATTGAAAGAAATACTCTTTGAGATTGGTGAGAAGCTACTCAAGTCTGCAGATAAGAAGAATATCAGTCAGACTGAGATCTATCTTGAATCCATCCAACGCAGAAAGCTAACTGTCGAAGGCGGGTCGGTTAAAACTGCAAAGAGCATCAATGATCAAGGCGTGGGGATACGAACTGCAATTGGGGATCAGTTGGGTTTTGCATACACAACATCTCTGACCCTATCTGACTGTCAAGATGTTCTTGAGCAATCAGCTACTCTCGCACGTGTCAGTGATGAAGATCCCCTCTTTGTTGAGTTCCCTACGAACGTAGCATCTTATCCTAGAGTCTCTGGAATCTATGACAAAAAACTCACTGGCCTGACATCAGAGGAGATATCAACACTACTCTTTCGTGCAGTTGAGAGTAATCAAAATCATTTGCACAATGGAGAGGTTATAATCTATGGAGAATTGGTCGTCACTACAAAATCGATTGCTGTTCTGAATTCCAACGCAGTTCAAACCTTCAATGAACGGACTCAAATCATGCTTGAGATAGATTCGACTCTCAGAACCGATGATCAACAACTGACCAGCTATGAGTCTCAATGCGGTACAAGATTGGCAGATATTGATCCGGAGTGGGTGGGTCGGAGTGCAGCGGAAAACACACTTAGAATGATACATCCTAAACCAGTGGAGAATAAGTGGATGCCAGTCGTTCTTTCTCCTAAGACCTTGGAATCACTATTTGGGATGGGATTCACTTCTGCCGTCAATGCTGAGAACTATCTCACTGGTCAGTCCTATCTCAATGGATTGTTGGAGTCAGAGATTGTATCTGATGATTTGGTTATAGTAGATGATGGGATTCTTGGGGGAGGCTATAATTCTTCACCCTTTGATGGTGAGGGAAGTCCATCATCACGGACTGAGATTTTAGCAGGTGGAATTCTCAAGAGTCTACTTCACAGTTCCTATACTGCAACTGCCTCAGGTTCTACTAACACGGGTAATGCAGTTCGCGACTCATATTCGGCCCTTCCATCAGTAAGTAGAACAAACCTTCAAATCAAGCCAGATAAGGGCACTTTGGAGGACTTGTTGTCAGAGATGAGTAAGGGTATCTATTGTCAGTTGTCCTTGGATCAGCCAAATTCTCTCACTGGGGAAATCAATGCAGTAATCATAGAGGGATTCTACATTAAGAACGGTGAGATTCAACATCCTGTGAGAAACACAACCTTTGGAATCAACATGTGTGATTTGATGAACAAGATTGTACGTATTGGTGACGACACAAGAATGATGGAAGGGATCTTGAGTCCTAGCATACTAATTGAATCAGTGAATGTTACCTCGGATTGATATCCTCTTTGAGCATACTGGGTCTCCTAATTTGGTCTGATACTCTGTTGTTTATTTGAGAAGAAGTGGTGGGTCGGGGGAGATTCGAACTCCCGACCACCGCACGTTTGAACGTGCGTGGAAGTCATGCACTTATGTCAATGCGGTATTTGTTCGAATATTGGAATGATTCCAATACACTCATAACCGGGCTAGACAACCGACCCATGTTTT
>JAEOST010000781.1 GCA_016840245.1 Candidatus Thorarchaeota archaeon | reverse complement strand
ATTCCTCAATAACATCAAACCTATCTTTCTTCTGGGCATATAGTTGAACTTCTTTGTTAAAGAGACCCCTTGCGTACTTCATTAGGTCTTGTCTAACGTAGTAATGCAATCGATACCGCTTGTCAGATGCAGAAGCATCATCCTCCTTATCGAGCAACCCAACATCAGAGAGGAGAGCGAGATTCCTGAACATTGTCGCTTTACTCTGACCTGTGACTTCTCTCAACCTGGCAGGGGTGGTTCGACCAAAGATAATGAGATACGAATAGATTTGAAGACATGAATCAAGCGAGAGGATCTTGATCAATTGCTCTATTTTTCCAAGGCGTTCATTGACACTGAGTTTGGTCGCTTTCTTAGAGGAAATCTGAATCAACCTCCGGTGTAGCTCAACCTATCTCTCGCATGAGTCACTTTAAAGGATTGACCATCCAGTATCTCTAGTTTTCCCTTTGATCAATCAACGCAAATCGCTGATTTGGATAATCGAGTAAGAGTCTGAAGTCCTTCAAGAACGGATAGCCTATGATTCCAAAGTCAATTTTCTTTCCAGTAGGTGACATGACCTTTAGATCAATTATACCCACCATGATATCGGACTGAGATTTGCCAGCCACTGAGAGTCGCTCAACTGTTACACCATATCCTGTCACAACACCACCCACTCCTCTGCACTCACCATCAGAAAACCCTCCACTACCAGTAGGTGATTCTGGTTTATTCTGGGCGATCCCAATATCTTCTGCAACAGATGGAGTGATGATATTACCGCCAGAACCTGTGTCGAGTACGAGGTCAATCGGTCCCTGATCATTGACAAAGACTGGAACCAACACCAGATGTGAATCACCAACGTACTTGAACGATGTCCAATTGACTCCGTTCACTGAAGACTCGGTCCCTTTTGTCAGAGTGATTGTAGATGATGCATAGTCTATCGTCAATAAATAATGCTTCAACATCGTGTGTCCAATCACACCATCCGTAAGCCTACCTATATCACCAAAGATTGCTTCAAAGTCAATCACTCCCACTTCCTCATTAACAAATGTTTCATCACCAATTGTGAACTTCTGAGGTTTGGCTGCCTGGACAGGTATTAATTTTCCACCTGCACCTCCAGCCTGTTTCTTCTCGCCTTCATAAATTTCAATACCCATTTGATCTGCCAATGATTTTGAAATTGTAGTTGCACTTGCACCTGTGTCAAGTGTAAAAGTAAAGGGACCTTTGCCATTAATCATTACAGGGACATGCACATGCCCAGATCTCGGGTCGATTTCAAACTTGATGTTCATACTAATCTTCTCCAATTAACCTATCTTTCTTGTGAGATATATTAACCTATCTCATGTGCGAGATATAATAAGTATTGTGGAATGAGCATCGTCTGGAAAAACGAGTGGAAAGAGTATTATCACTGTTTAATGGATACCTGTTCAGGGAGAACAAACCGTGAAAGAACCTATAGCAGATATCGAAACCACAAGAGTCCAGGGTCAATCTCGCGGCAAGACTGGGGAGAAGATTGCAACTGAATCTAAATTGAAACTCTATGTCGATGATGAGCACATAATCGATTTCATTTACAGTGCAGGTCTCGAAGAACAGCTAGCCATAGGATATCTCCTCTCTGCAGGGATTTTACCTAGCAAGGAGTGGGTTGAAAATATCGACTGGTCTCAAGACCAGGAATGTAAGGTCAGGACCAAACAGGAGAAAGTTGCATTCCTAAAACGGAATGCAGCTCAACTGAGTCTGACTCACAATAACCTCCTAAAAGTACGTGATGTTCTAATCGAGAATCAAGAACACCATAAAACAACTCGAGGATTTCACGGGGCCTCTATTACGGAGATCACTAGTGGTAGATGGTTCACGTGTGAGGACATTGGTAGACACAATGCTGTTGACAAGGTAATTGGGTATGGATCGGAGGAGAATTACAACCTCTCTGAATGTATGGTTCTGCTCTCAGGTCGTTTGCTCTCAAATGTGGTCTCAAAGTGTAGTAATGCAGGAATTCCATTGATAGCCTCGATGACTGTAGCAACTGATGAGGGAATACAAATTGCAAAGGAATCTGACATGACGATCATCGGGTCTCTTTCAGAGGATGGATTCTGGTTGTATAATGAGGGAGTTGTCAAGATTCGCACAGGATGAAAAAGCGACTTCCAAAACTCAGATTTCATCTCAAAACATTGAGATAGGAGGGAGGACTTTGTTTGTACCAGCGTAAGACTTCACCAAAGAAGGTTGTAGTTCAATCTTTCAATCATCCTGTTACTTATAGCACAATTAGTCTTGCAATATTTGAGAACCATCTTTGTGTGTTAGAGCTTGGATTCACATGATGTTTCGTCTTTTCGTCTCCCCACGAGGAGGGGTCGCTTGACTCCTCCTCACACTCTAATTCCGTCACTGTAAATTTGCAAATCAAAGGTCAACATCAGAAGATGATTATTAACTACCTTTTCACAATTTAATTTCGGGTTCATCGATGATTGAAAGCTACAAACGAAATGCTGCAGTATGCGGAGTCTTGAGTCCGATCGTTATCATTGTGGTAATTGTTATTGCAACCTCAATTGCAGCATCGTGGTTTGATTGGACTATCAATGCATTGAGTGATCTTGGTCATCCATATATGATTGGAGGTTCTTCTGGAACCCCTGGTAGTAATCCAACAGCACCGATTTTTAACACGGGAGTTTTCATCGCAGGGTTGCTTGTAACAATTTTCACCTATTCACTCTACAGGGATAGATTTGGAAGTGCAAATTCTCCAGAGAAAATTGGATACATTGGATTACTCTTAGCGAGTATAACACTAATTGGAGTGGGAGTATTCAACGAATCCTTATTTTTGCCACATGCATTCTGTGCGATGACGTTCTTCTTCTCTTTGATGATTGCATCATTGGCGTGGGGAGTAGGAGTTGTCCAAAAAGACGAGAATGTAAAACTTGGCCGGTTTTCAATAGTAATGGGAATCTTCACTATATTTGCGATGTTTGGACTTCCATTGATTTTCAGTGAAACAATAAGTATTGCTTCAGCAATTCATGAGGCCGCAATGTTTGTACCTGGGTTTGTATGGGTTGTTGTTCTTGCCATACAAATAATCTCTGAACAAACTAATGGTCAAAAGAGTTAGGCTTATCACTGAAACGCTTTGCTTACGTAATGTGAACTGTGATGAGGATAAAGACAGTCTTACGTGATAGCGATATACTTGGGATGGAGAGCGGTTCGAATGAGAGAATTATCACTACGGCTGAGAAGAATATTGACCGATTAGTGAGTTGGACTAGTCTTCTCAAAGTCATGGGTCTCCCTTTTGAAGAGAGAACTGTTATGCTCAGAGCATTGGAAGGTCGAAAAATCAGTATATGGCTTGGTGTTGAAGGACAGCAACAGGTAATTTTCATGAGCAAAAATTCCTCTCCTGGGGAGGAGTTTGACGGTTACCAATGGCAATAATGTCAGCGACGCTGACTCCCTATATCGAGTACGGTTTCAATTCTTTTTCGAAGGTCAGCTGTTATCTTTGCATTTTGCTTTGCTAGTCTATCGTTGAGATGCTCAAGCTCACCTGCTAATCTGACAAGGTCTTGATCTATACAAGGTTGAAAGTCGCCCTGAATTAGTATGTCTTTTGGAACATTGGATTCAATCTCCATTAGAACCTCAATATGGGATGCTAGAGTGTCGGCGAATTGGATTAGACACTCATCTGCATAGTCTGCGTCTTCGCACTTCTCCTCGAGGTAGTCTTCCATTTTCGAAAGCACATATCTCAGGGCATCATACGCATTGGGGTTATGAGGATACTTGGATGCATGCTCTCTCGCTTCATTGCTTGCTATGTCCCTAATGTCTTCAGACCACAATAACCGGCAGAGATCATCGACCACGCTGTGGCAGTCTGCCTTTTCTGAGAGCTTGTCTCTATAGAGTTGTTCAGCTTCCTCAGAACGAAGTGTGTTGTCTAGCATGTGTCCCAATGCAGATATCGCTGGTTCAAAGAAGGGGTCGGTATCAAGCACTCCTCTCAATAATTTCTCAGACTCAACATCATTGTCCCTCTTAGCAAGAATCACACCCAGTTGTGTTATGACATCCAAGTTGTTGGGATGTAATTGCAATTTCTCACGAAGCAAGACCTCTGCAAGTTCAAACTCATCCTCATAGCAACTCGCTTTTGCAAACACGAGGATTTCTTCGATACTGCTATCAGAGTGTGGACTACTTGTCATGAGATTCTTTAATTTTACAGACATGCGCGTATATGTTTGTTTTCAAAATGGGTTCAATGTAATTGAGGGCAAGTATTGCAGACGACTTTTTATACACATCAATCAAGTTGGAAGTGGGTAGTGAAGATGCTACAAGTATACAACACACTGTCACGTTCAAAGGAAGAATTCAGACCACTTGATGGAAACAATGTTCGTATGTATGTCTGTGGTCCGACAGTGTATGATTATCCCCACATAGGTAATGCCAGGTCATTTGCTGTATTTGACACGATTAGACGATACCTTGAGTACAAGGGCTATCGAGTCACATACATTACTAACTTCACTGACGTTGATGACAAGATGATCAATAGAGCAAACGAGGAGAATATTCCTGTTGCTGAGCTTGCAACAAAGTTCATCGCAGAGTATTATCTCATTGCTCAACAGCTCAACTTCAAACCCGCAACCGTGAATCCAAGAGCAACAGAACATATCGACGATATTATCGAGATGGTTGAACTCATCGTGAAAAATGGAAAGGGATACGTTGTGGATGGGGATGTCTACTTTGATGTGAGTGAGTTAGAAGGATATGGGGCATTATCTAGAATTCCAATGGAAGACCTCTCAGCGGGTGCTCGAGTTGATGTGGATGACAAGAAACAAGATCCACGTGATTTCGCTCTCTGGAAGGCAGAGAAACCTGGTGAGCCATCATGGGAGAGTCCATGGGGTAAGGGTCGTCCTGGTTGGCATGCTGAATGTTCGGTCATGGGAAAGTCATACCTCGGCCTGCCATTTGATATCCATGGTGGAGGTCAAGATCTTATCTTCCCGCATCATGAGAATGAGATTGCACAATCTGCAGCGGCGTATGGTATTGACACACCTGTGAAGTATTGGCTTCACAACGGATTCCTGACAATCGAGTCAGATAAGATGTCAAAATCAGAGGGTAACTTTGCAACCGCAAGGCAAGTCCTTGACAGATTCAATCATCAGGCTGTCAGACTCTACCTAATCTCAGGTCAGTATCGACAACCAATGGATTACAATACAAAAGCACTCGAACAGGCAATCCAATCGGTTGATAGAATTCGAAATGCTGCTGATGTGTTCCGTGGTAGAATCTCTATCCTGGAGCGAAGTGTTAGCAGGGTATCTGATTCTGATTCAAAACTGGCTGAAGCGATTCAAAAAGTTCGTGAAGGATTCGAGCATGAGATGGACGATGACTTCAACACACCAGGTGCGCTCGCTGAAGTCTTTACCTTCGTTCGTAGTATCAACTCACTAACATCCGAGGTCGGTGGAGCTGCGATATTGAGAGAAGCTTTGGCTGTCTTAGAACAGCTTGTAGGTATTCTTGGGATCAATCTTCAGACTCCAACAGGTGTTGCAGATTCAGGCTCAGGTGAAGTCCTCAAGGGAGTCGTCGAGTTCCTACTTGAGCTCCGTGAGGATGCACGCCAGAACAAGGATTGGGAAACCTCAGACAAAATTCGAGACCGGCTCTCAGAACTTGGAATTACTGTCACTGATACCAAAGATGGACCAACGTGGAAAGTAAGTTAGCCAGACAAACCACGATAAAAAATGAAATTTAAGGAGGATCCAATTGGATCCTCCATTCAAACCACTTCTGTTTCAGAACAGAATAATAATGGTTTTTTTGAGCATAATTACATTAATATCTTAAATTGTTATGTTTTATATATAGCAATTGTAGTATTCATTGTGGCGTGGTTACTTATGAGGTTGCACAGATTAGTATCGACTTCCGTCTTGATTTTGATTATTGTTTCAGTAATGCCAACTCTTGTCATAGCACAACCCGATACAAGAGGTACGATTGTCATCGACTACTCGCACGGCCAGAATAGTAACATACAAGGCAGGGAGTATGCAGATCCGCTACTGTTTGCGAATCTAACCGAAATGGGATATGAAATAATTATTGCTCGAGGTGGCTTAAACTCAAGTGTCTTAGAGAATGCTGATGTATTAATCCTAGGATCAATATGGGGGACTGGATTTAAAACATCTGAAATTAGCAGTATAGAGAATTGGTTTGACTCGGGACACAAACTTCTATGGGTAGCATATGATTCGGATTGGCCTTTCGGTGATGCGGGAGGGAATTATATCAATGATAACATGACAGCTGTTCTGGAATCTATCGGTTCTCATGTCTACGGCGAACCCACCCACATATATGATGATAT
>JAEOST010000080.1 GCA_016840245.1 Candidatus Thorarchaeota archaeon | reverse complement strand
TGGTTCCACTGTTTACGATGACATTCTGTATGATGCTATTCAAAATGAGGCCGACAATCTTCGTTTGCTAAGGAATATAGCAAATGCAATTGTACCTCAAAAACCAAGATTATTCGAAGTCCAAATCAATATGGATGAAATTGGAGCACTAGCAAACGTCACTGCGTATGTATTCGATGACAACCTTGAGTCTGTGTCAATCTCGATAATAACCCCCCAAGGAATCAATATTACTGGAACAGTGGTTGAGAGTCTTGGCTACAAATACACTCAGGAGTTCATGCTTGATACGGGAGGTTTCTTTGAAGTATCCATTCGTATTGAAGATGGTGACGGCAATGTTAGAGAACTATTAACATCGATCCTTGTTCCTGTACCTCCAATCGATGACGTCTTCTTTATGGCAATACTATGGTCATTAATAGCAGTTGTAGGAGTAACACTTGGATATGTTGTCCTGAAACGCTGGGGATCAGGAAGGCGGAAACGTCGTCGTAGAGAGTCAGAGTGGGAAGTTCCTTTGGAACAAGATTCAGGTGCGCCTGCTATCGAATAGGACCAAGAGAAGCTTGTAGAAGCTCTTTCATACGATCATGAGTGGGTTTCAATAGAGGTCGTTCATCCAAGACTGCTTTAGATACAATTCGCTCATAAATCTGGTAACCGATTCGAGCACCCATCCTCGCAGCCAAAACTTGACCTCCTATGAGAATTCCATTGGAATCTGTGATAAGAGCAACCTTTGCAAACTCAGTAGAGTCCTCAAGAAAATGGGCTTTTGTTTTAATTCCAAGGTCAGTTGCTAATGTAGTAGAATGCCCAATACAAATTACATCTGTGTCGAATATTCTGTCGTATTGAAGTAGTAGGGATGTATCAGTGTATATCTTCTTTCCTCCTACAGCAGCAACACCAGCTTGACGTCCCGCTCTTGCGGCTGTACTTCCTACTGGCATTAAAACTGGTTTATTGCTCAGCGAATCAATCATCTCTACACAGTCACCAACTGCAAAGATTCCATCAAGAGATGTCATCATCTGATTATCGACCTTGATTCCACCAAGCGAACCAGTCTCGAGGTTTAGAGATTCTGCGAGACGGACATTTGGTTTCACTCCAGTCATGAACAGAACAGCATCAACATCTAGCTTTTCACCTTTCAACATGATACCATTAGCTTTCTTGTCTCCGGTAATGGACTCTGGTGCAGCGCCTACATGAAGTCGGACACGTTTTGAAATTCTTGTCTGAAGCTCCTCACTCATCGATGTTTCTAGTTGCTTCCGCATCAATCGAGACCTAACTATGAGATGTACTTCCTTTCCTAGCTTACTCAATCGCTCTGCAGTTTCAAGTCCGCTGAATCCTGCACCAATTACAGCAATAGATTGAAGATCCCCAAGGGCATTTCCTAAGACCGAAGCATCAACCATGGTCTGGATTGTGTAGACTCCTGACAGGTCGTTTCCAGTTAAACTCGGTACTGCAGGAGATCCTCCAGTAGCAATTATCAACTGGTCATAATTGAGCATTGACTCTTTACCCTTCTTGTCCCTTACAGTGAGCGTCTTTGCAGTAGAGTCGCCTTCTAAAACCGTGGTTCCAGAAATAACTTCAATGCGGCGACCTTTCAAGGTTGCAAAAGACCAGTCACTGATTGCAAGACGGTCCGTATCTGGAAACTCAAGAGCCATAGATGCACCGGGTTTTCTATGAGCATCGATAGTTTCCTCAGTGATTATTAATATCTCTGCAGACGAATCAAATGCCCTTGCGGCAGTGGCAGCTGCCACTCCACCGGGTCCGTAACCAACAATGACTATTTTCATTGAACATCTCCTCTTTTCCGTAATTGGGCACGAGCCACATATACAATTACAATTGCAGCGACTCCAATCCCACTAATTATCAATAATGAGTTGTCGCTCACAACTGAAATCTTTGAGATATGAGTAAGTGTAATCCTTCCAATAAGGTTTACAGCCACAGCGTACACATCATACTCTCCAGCACTAAAGCCTGATAATGCAATAGATATTGGATAGACTCCGATTTTACCAACCAGAGTAAAGTTGATCCAAAAGCCAAATTCAGACTCAAATGCAAGGTAGACATCCTCAGCTAGTAAGAATCCATCCATAACAACTAGTCCAGTAAGAAGACTTGGACTCAACAAACCAACAGCGATTTGTGATTGATCCAAGGTGGTTAAGAGAAATCGCTGGTATATACTTAAACCTCTTGACAGAATTATTGGAGGGTATTGTAGAAGTTCAGAACCGTCTGTTACATTAATCAGTAAACCAGCAAGACCATCAAAATCAGTTGTGTTTACATCAAGGTTTAGCACTAGTTCATTCTGAACATTTGCAGTTGAAACTATTTTGTAATCCTCATAGAATGAAGACCAACCAATCGTCATGTCAGAAGTCGGTGAATCGATATCAGACACCTCAATTGTTACGTGAAACAAGTCTTTGTCATTCTCTATCTCTATTGAGTCTATGAGTGGTCTCCACAATATTTGGATCTCTTCTTCACTTGTTGCATCAGCAAGGGTCACACCAGACTCATAGGTGAATAGAGATACAAGACCTCTTGACGTAGAGGAGGGTTTCTCAATCTCCACAAAGACATACCTGGATGTGTTCCACCAACGTGCATTGAGACTTGAAGTTACAAAAGACCCACCACTCCACTCTGTGACAACGACAGCACCATCAGTTAATTCAACGACAAAATCAATACCTGAAGAGCCAGTTCCGATATCTGAATCGGAGTTCCACTCTATGACAAGTGAATTTGTTGATTCAAAGTCGGGCATTGCACTCATGGAAGTAGCAAGAGCCAAGATATCTGTATCATGATATGCAGTCACCCTCAGGATGTCAAGTGAGGGATCAATTGCCACATTGACTGGATCGTTGGTAAGTGGATAGATGCCTTGCCACTCGGCAATTGTTGTATCATTGCTAAAGTTATGGTCCAAGACATGTTGAACAGACCAAACAGCATCAAGTAACCCATAACCAAATGATGACGAGGCAGTACTATAATGATTGACGTATCCACCAGCTCCTTGTAAGAGCGCGCTATAATCAAGCCAAGCTGAACTATCATCATTTGCATCTCGGATTAGAGCGAGTACTCCAGCAACATGAGGTGAAGCCATACTTGTACCTGATCGAGTTGACCACAGGGAGCCGACACTCCTTGATGCGGCTGTAATGGATGACCCAGGTGCAATAACTTCAGGTTTGGGTACACCATCAATCCGGGGGCCTAGACTAGATGTAGAACTTACTATACTAGTAGATTCTACGAAGGCAGATACTGCAATTCCAAAATCAGATGTCGCAGGCGAACTGATTGTTCGTGTGTTGTCAGTCATACTAGAAAATCTTAGACCATTGTAACCCCACTCATTATCCCACACATATGCATCAACAAAGATGTCATCTCCACTCGGATTTACAACCGAAACAGACCAATGTCCTGAATCCATAAATTGGTCATCAGAAATCTGAACAATGAGACGGTTTGTACCCCGGTAGCTTACATCAGCAAAGACATTGACATCCAATTCGTCTTCTTCTATGTGGATAGCAGAGTCTGCGATTGTGTTGAATGGTCCGAATTCAACAGACGCCTCATTAGGCGTCGTTAAGAAAATAGTTTCATCATCATCACTACTCTTCCAAAGAATATTCAAGAATGAGTATTCTGGAGGAGTTCCAACTTGGAAATCGGCGCTATTGCTTGAACCACTTGGTACTGAGAAGCTTGCATGCTTATTCTTCCCTCCAAGATTCCCCGCAGCGAGTGTACAAATTGTACCATTCTTAACAAACATCTCGGTGATTGCCAAGTCTTCAATATCAGTTCCATCAAGAAAGCCAAGGTAGCTGGAAAAGGACATGTTAATTATGTCAGCATCATTAGAAACAGCAAAATGAATGGCATCTATAATGTCGCCTGACTCCAACATACTTCGGATTATAATAAGATCAGCACCTGGAGCTACACCCACTCGCGATATCGTGTCTATTTGTCCTCCAGCTATTGTTGAAGCGATGTGAGACCCATGTCCATGATAATCATTTACAGAGAGAGCCATTGTTGTGAGATTTACACCACGAACGTATACGTTTTCATTTTCTTGGTCATATAAGACTGCAATCTTAGATTCTCCTAGCAATACAACCTTCTCAGTAGTTAGAGTAAAGTTACCATCATGGTCAACATCCACTCCACCGAGCCAGCGATCTCCATCTGCAAATGTGAACCGTCCATCGTCTAAAACATCAATGTACATGTAATCCTGGAATAGTTGAATCTCTGGGAATGTTTGAGGTAATACTGTATCAATTGGTCCCTCAGTTGAATCAGCAACACCGTTGTCATTAATGTCTGCATAGTAGTCACCATTGTGAGTTATAACATCTAGTTCACCAGTACTTGCTTTCCAAAAACTAGGATGAAACCAGTTCACACCGGTGTCGATGACGGCAACATTCACTCCAGTACCATCTATTGAATCACCATTACCATTCAGATTCGTCCATACATCTGGTGCATTGGTTGTTGGAACTGATGAGTCCAATGAAGTGAAGAACTGCTTATTTGCTGAAGAAGCCTGTACCATTCCGATTGTTTCTAACTGATCGAGAGTCATTGTACTTGGTACGTTTACGGTATAGATTGACCCTACGTGAACAGGCTCTCCGTTTCTCCAATTAAACGTGACACCAAGAGACTCTGCGAATCGAATATCCTGCAGTGTTAATTCATTCTGAAATTGGATGACTGCATCAGCACTATTCATCTCAGAAAGTTGATACGTCAACTCAGATTCGACAAAAGGTGTATCAGTTTCAAGTTGTGGACTTAGCTCAGTGGCTAATGGTTCACGATTATTGGTCATCCCTACAGGCGCCCACATAGTGAAGAGAACAAGTGTCAGTATCAAGTACGATCGAAACATAGGTGTTACTTCCGCAGAGCAAGTCCATCTCGCACATCCACTACTGATATTCTTTTGCCCCTCGTAATAATAGACTTAGAGGACACACCCCAGAACTTAGCACAGATGCCTTGAATGACAAATACCGTAAATGCAGCTGCTATTGCTGAAAGATAGGAAAAAGGTGGGAGGATGGTCAAATTACCTAGTTCCTGTTCCTCATATTGGCCATTGAAACCGTGAGCCACGACAAATAACTGATAATCACCAACTCCTATGTCTGAGGGAGAGATTTGAAACTCAAAGACACCAGCATCTCCGCATATTGTGACGTTAATCCATTCAGATTCATTTGATCTAAATGTAATCAGGACCTCCTGAACTGCAGTATATCCCTCGATGACAATCTCGCCAGTGATATATTCAATAGGAGAGGCATCGATTTGCACAGAATCCACGTTTAGTATCAAGCTACTGAAATAGAAGTGACTTCCAAATCCTCTGTGTAACAAGATTGGTGAAATTGGGAGAACCCAATAAGTGTCACTCACAACTAACTCAAGACTCACACCTTTTGATGATTGAATTGTCACATCATCGAGAATCAAGTTGAAGGAGTCAGTTATGATCTCCATTCCTGAAGTAATGATAGTCCTATTGCCATCTCGTACTAACCAATCAACCTGTAGATTCTCATTTCGACTTTCTCTATCAAGAAGACCCATGTTCACTATTGTCTGAGATTCAGATGTTGTAATGTCAAGGTAGTTGACCACTGGTCGCCACTGATTTGGTAATGATATGAAGTCAATTGTATCTGAAGTTATTATTGAATCGTTAGATGTAACTACTCGGATTCGACCCCAACCTGAAACATCAGGACGTTCAATATTCAAGAAGAAAGTAGATGACTTTGCCCAATGCTCCACTGTGAATGTTGAGATGATGTATGAAGCACCGGTCCATTCGTACACAGTGGATACACCTGATGAAACGTTGACTACAATATCAGCCCCATTTACACCCGTTGCAACATTATCATCATAGTCCCACTCGATAGTGAAGACACTTGAGGAACTGAAATCTGGGATACCCTCCATGGTTGCAGCAAGTCCAAGGTTGTCTGCTCCCTGATATACTCGGAATGAACGGAGATCCAACTCAGAGTCAATATCTCCATCGAATGGGTCTTGGGAAAGAATGCCCACACCAACCCAATCAGAGAGACCTCCATGATTTGAAAATGGTATATCCATTACATGACGTAAAGAATATGGAGCATCACACCGACCAAAACCCCAATCAACATTCCGAGTGTCAAAATGATTGTCAACACCACCAGCTCCTTGAATAAGTGAGGTGAGTTCAATCCAACCATCTGATGTATCAGCTACCTGACGTAATAATGCCAAGACACCAGCAATGTGAGGAGCTGCCATACTCGTCCCACTACGATAGACCCAAGGAGATGTCAGACTACGAGAAGCAGCGTATATAGAAGCACCTGGAGCAGCGATATCAGGTTTTGCCACACCATCGATGCGAGGTCCCGTACCAGACGAAGACACAATGAGTCCTGTTGATTCGGAATAAGAACCGACACAAATTCCAAGGTCAGCTGTACCAGGACTACTTATTGTACGATAAGATTCAGTACTTCCTAGAGTTAGTGAACTACCAGACCAACTATTATCCCAGACATAATAGTTGACAGTAACTGGACTACCTGCCGTGTTCTCGAATTCTAGAGACCAAGCACCCGATGAGAAGAAATCATCCGTCTCGGTTCTTTGAATAATAACATGGTTCATGCCCCTTAGACTGGTATCAACATAGACTTGCGCCTTGATCTGGGGATCATCAATCACGAATGTGGAATCCCTGATGTCATTGAACTCACCCAGATCTATAATGGAGCTACTTGGAGATTCTAGGATAATATGTTCATCATCGTTGTCTGATTGCCAGAGAATATTGATGTATGAGCCAACCGAGGGGGATGAAACACTCATGTCAATCCCAATGGTAGAACCAGTTGATACTTCTACACGACTGTGTTTCGGACTAGATCCCAGATTACCTGCAGCAGCAACTGACATAACACCATGTTCCATGAGAGCCTCGTTTATCAAGAGGTCCTCAGCATCAGTTCCATCGAGATAGCCAATGAAACTGGAGAATGACATATTGATAATGTCGGCATCGTTTTCTATGGAAAAGTAGATTGCATCAATTATATCGCTAAGATATAACTCACTCTTTATTGCGATAAGGTCAGCTCCAGGAGCAGCGCCAACCATGGATGTCATTTCAGGTTGTCCACCAAGAGCAATTGATGATACATGAGTACCATGTCCATGATAGTCAGTGTTAGTAGGTGCTTCTGAAGTGAGGTTGATTCCTCGGTAATATACTGCATCTTCGGATTGGTCATATAGAATAGCAACTTTCGACTGATTAAGAAGAACAACATTCTCAACAGCTAATGAGATGACACCATCGTCATTTGCATCGACTCCCCCTAACCATCTATCTCCATCCGGATATGAGAAGACACCATCATTCAGCGAATCAAGAAACATATACTCATTATGTTTCTCAATTGTTGACGGACTCCCAAGATCAATCCATGATATCGGACCCTCATTAGGATCAACATGCGCATCTCCATTCAAATCAGCA
>JAEOST010000780.1 GCA_016840245.1 Candidatus Thorarchaeota archaeon | reverse complement strand
GTGCCTGGACCCCCTACACCTGCCCCATGAACAGAGACCTTAGACTTTAACGTCGCAATCATGACGCCTGAGGTCACTGTGAAATAAGCTGCAGCGAGAGCTGCAAGGATGAGGCATTCGAGAATCGAGTATATTATGTATGCTATCACATAACAGACTAATGAGAAGACAAAAAACTTGATCCTACTTTCTCGTGTTGAGATATCGAGATCAACTTTACCCTGCCATGCTGAGTAGATAATGGGTACAATCGGAAAGATGACCATTATGACTACAAGTATCACTAATGCCGTCCCCGGCTGTAGGAATGGCCCCAATCCTATAGGTGAGGCAAATGTCATGATTATTCCGACATACAAGTTGATCAGAGGTGCTGGCGTCAGACGTGAGATTATCTTTGCTGCTAATACCCCTCTTCCTGTGAGTTCAAGGGTTTCATCACTATATCTCAGAGTGCTCATGGGTAGATTTCATAGAGAGTTGGTGCTTTCTTCAATGTTTTCGTTTCCCTGTGAGACTCTTGCCCTCATGCTGCTCAGATTGACTCTGAATAGGTCGTCACGAGAAAGCTTATCTTCTCAATCAACACGATTTGACGGTAAGGGATATAGAGAAACTCCACTGGATGGTAAGAACTATGGCAGCCGTACCAAAACGCGAAGTCTTTGAACGCATTATCCAAAACATCACCAGCAAGTTCCCAGATGTATATGCAGCTCTTTTCATCAGTCCTGAGGGCTTTCCAATAAACTCATGGGGAGTTTCTCTCGAAAGAGCAGAAGAAATATCAGCTCTACTCAGTGCTTTAATTGGAAAGACTAAGGAAATCATAAAGCAAGTAAAACAAGGCGGCGACATGCAGTTCATTCAGATTCAGTCAAGTCTAGGTGGTATTCGCATCGCTCCCATGGAAGAGTTCATTCTGGTCACTATGACCAAGTCTTAGATGGATTCATACTCGTTACTCTGATGCAGAACTTAATTAGAAAAGGGAGCATCCAAGTATCAAGTGCACGCCTTGACAAATGAATCTTTTAAGATATCAGACCTATCCAAGCTCTACGGGCCAACACTGGCTCTAGATAAGGTGACAGTTTCTGCACCAAAAAGAGCCGTAGGACTGCTTGGTCCCAATGGAGCTGGAAAGACCACTCTCATCCGAATTCTGATGGGAATAATCCGCTTATCGTCAGGTTCAGGAAGTGTACTCGGCCTTGACATTAAGGATTCTATCCAGAATATCAGAGACAGAGTAGGATACTCACCTGAGTTCACGCCCATGATTCCTGATGTCAGTGCAATGAAGTATGTCACGTTCATGGGCCAAATGTCGGGCCTTGAATCTGTGGAGGCCGCCCAACGCGCCCATGACACGCTTCACTATGTGGGTCTGGAAGAAGAACGCTACCGTCCTCTTCGCGAGTTCAGTACAGGAATGATGCAAAAGTGCAAACTAGCTGCGGCTTTGGTCCATGACCCAGATCTGGTGATTCTTGACGAGCCCACAGATGGATTGGACCCAACAGGTCGCAATCAAATGCTAGAACTGATTGAACGTCTGTACAAGGACGAGGGAAAAAGTCTGATTGTGTCCTCACATCTCCTCTTCGACGTAGAACGTGTTTGCGATTGGGTGATGGTTCTCGGGAGAGGCCAGCTAGTAACTAGCGGAAACATGAGTGATCTTCTCGCTGACACCACAGGAATGATGCGTATCAAGGTTAGAGGTAACTGTGAGTCCTTGTCCAGAAGACTGATAGCTCGAGGCCTCGAAGTGGAATCAGATGGCGTACACATCGATGTGAAACGCGACAGCGGTACTGAGATGATAATTCTAGAAGAAGTACACAACGATCCCTCTGTAAGTCTTCATTACTTGGGACGTAGAACTCGAACTCTCGAGGATGTCTTTGTTTCGCTCGTTGAAGGGAGGGACCTGGGTTGACAGAAGATGGAACTCGCAATGACAGCTACGTCCGCAAATTCGGATTCAGGAGATTCACCGGTGTGCGGAAATCGCGGTGGAACCGCATCATCTCCGTAGCCCGGTTCAACCTGATTGAAGCAATTCGT
>JAEOST010000079.1 GCA_016840245.1 Candidatus Thorarchaeota archaeon | reverse complement strand
TGCTGTCGAAATATGGCCATATGTCCGAATCGCCATTAGGTAGATGAAGTATGAATGGGACGATGAGTATCCATATTGTCATCTGTACTGCAAAACGGAAGAAGAATCCTGGTATATTGTAAATTGGAACTATTGTGTTAACTGATAGAAGGAACAGACCTACACAAAGATTCAGGATAACAACGATGCCAACAGCTAATTCAACTTTATTTTCAAGACCTGTCCTTTCTTTATTCATCGTCCTAACCAAGTTGAGTCGCTTCTACGTTACTCATAAATCCTTTTAATTAAGTAAAATCAAAGCCTGAGATGCATTAGGGGATTTCTATAATACACCCTGTACACGTTTCTTTTCGTTCATTAACAACGGAATATATGTTCAACTTTAGTCGATGCCTATTTATGAGAGTAAATTACTGCGAGGCAACGATATCGACAAATAACGGGATTACAATAGTTGCACCTCAATCATGGCTTACTTTGATACCGTCTGGCCAGAAGTGCAATTACAACAACTGCCACCCCAACAACACTGATCATTATTATCGGCATGGTGAGGTCTCCTTCAGGAGTGGTTTCATTGTTTGTTGTAAGTGAAGTAGTTGTCGTTGTTGTCGAACTAGTTACAGGGACGTATCTGCGGATAAGAATCTCTGAAACTCCAGTGTATCCATAACTATTGTTGGCGTAGAATCTCAGATACATAATCACTCTATCGTTTGCATCCCAATCTTCTTGGTCGATTTGACCTGACAACTCAGTGATAGTGATGTTTGGTCCATCATCAAATGAGTACCATACACTTTCTAAATCTGGTTCATCAACTGAGATATTGAACGTAGGTGGAGTTTCGCCAAAGAATTCTTGTTCATAGGGGGAATAAACAGTTATCCATGGTCTTGGATTCATCTTCTTTAATACTAGATCATAATCTTTGGTAGATCCAAAGTAGAGTGTGTCCATTGAGTCTATTGCTATTGATTGTCCTGAAGTATGGCCATACGACCAGTCAAGATTTCCATCTGTATCAAACCGCCACACTTCGCCATGTCCCCCAAAAGCAATTGAAACGTACACATTGTCATTCTGGTTTATAGCAACTCCAGTAATCAGATTCCCAGTCACATTCCACTGTTGTTGACCATCTGAATTATACTTGAGAATGGAATCCCCAACCAAATAGATATTCTCAGATGAATCAAGTGCTAAATCCGTCCATGGCATAAGGTATTCATAGGGAATTGTTCTATTCCATACTTGGTAACCCAAACTATTGTATTTAGCAAGAAATGTTGCTGTATGTGGAGTTCCCGTTGTTCCGGAGATATAGATGTTACCAGTTGAATCAATGACTAAACTATCCCCCCAATCCCTAGCAGTTGTATCCCATGTTGCATTCCACACATGATGACCCGAGCTGTTAAATTTAATGAGAGTTGTATATGTACTCTGAGCATCAGGATCTCCATACTCACCCACTGTGTATATGTTGAATGACGAATCAATAGTGATATCGTATACAAACCCTATTATTGGGTTTCCCCATATTTTGTGCCACTGATAGCCTCCTGAGCTATTGTATTTCACTATGCACGGTTGATTACCATATGAGTTGTAGACCGAACCTGCCAAGTACACATTGTTAAGAGAATCTGTTGTAACTGCAAACGCCTTAGTATAATCCACAATCTCAAAAATCTCCTCCCAAAGTAGGATTCCTTGTTTGCTATATTTAAGCAAACACATTGCAACATCTTCTGTGAAGCTGTTTGTATGACCTGCAATATAGATATCATCAGCAGAATCCACTTCCAAATCGCGACAGTATTCACTATTAGCCCCACCCCACGTGGTATTCCATTCATACGCACTTGGATTTGCAGTTGATTGGATATGGGGGCTCCAAGCACTATCCAATTTTGAATCATATGGGCCTAACGAACAAATCGGTATTAACAAACATAGATTGAGTAGAGAGAAGATTGCTAGCCACGCCTTCCTTTGGTTCACCAATCCTAACCACCTCGTTAATTTGAACCGTAGTTCATAGAACTAACTCGCTTTTTTATTCTTCGCATTATAGAAACACTACTGTTCCTTTCCGTTCATTAACAATCAAATGCATGTTCAACTTCAGTCGATGCCTATTTATGAGAGTAAATTGCAGCGAGGTACCGCTATCGACAAATCACGTATCGGCCACTGGCTGAGAACGGAGGATTATGTAGTGGTGGAATACAATAAGGTTACTAGTGACGTGGTAGCCAAGCTCATAGCTATCTGTGGTGATCAATATGTCACCACAAGTGAGCCCCTGCGTCACAGTTACATGGCTAAAGGCATCATGGGACTGGAGGCCGTTGTCCCCGAGTTGATTATTAGACCAGCTAATGCACAGGAGGTCTCTAAGATTCTCATAGTGGCCAACGATAACCTATGTCCAGTCACACCAGCAGCCGGTGGTCTGAGTGGAGGATTTGCACTCCCCGCCATCGAGCCTGGTGGTATCTACATGGACATGACACGGATGGATGGAATGGAAGTTGATATAGAGAACCGTGTAATGGTTGTAGAGCCAGGTCTCAAGTCCGGAGATGCATGGAGGATTTTCAAAACAAAGTACCCAGATTGGGCACCGCCTATTCCGGATGGTGCACCACCTGCGGCAACAGTCCTTGGAGACGCTATCGAGAGAGGTTTCTCTCTGGTGACCGGAGTATATGGTCCTCAGGCAGATATGATCATGGGATTGGAGGTAGTCCTACCAACCGGTGAGATTTTCCACACTGGTTCATGGGCTCTACCTGGTGCCAAACCCTTCTATCGCTGGGGAGTTGGTCCAAACCCGGATGGTCTCTTCTTAGGCTCACAGGGTTCAATGGGCATCATCACCAAGTGTGCAATCAAGATGGTACCTCACCCGCATTACAAGACTGTAGTAGCCTACGGTGGAGAAACCTGGGATGATATCATCAAACCTGCATGGGAGATATCCAAGCATGAGATGGGTATTGCTGAGCGTACAGTCATGGTTCAGGGTGGAAATTACGAACTGGTCATGACTCGCTGGCCAAAGGAAAACGTGCCGTTGGACTACGAGTTCTACAAGAAGATCGGTATAGATCGGAAGTGGATGAACTACGAGTGCTGGGCATGGTCCAAGGAGGAGCTTGACTTCACCCTACAGGGAATAGACAAGATCTACAAAGATTATGAAGTGAGAGAGAAGCGAGTAACTCCACAGCAAGAATTGCATCCAAAGCAGGTGGCATCACGGCTGAAGAAGCCAAACAAGATTGCTGTTCCATACTCACTCTGGCAGGCTGGATTCCTGTTCATCACATGGTACTGCCCATGGCTCGAGAGTGGCAGGATGATGGAGGAGTACTGTGCTGCAATGGAGAATCACGGCTTTCCACCAACAATGTGGGTTGCTTCCATTGATCACGCAAGACAGGCCATCGTTATGCCAATTCTGTGCTTTGACAGCACTGAGCCTGGTATCGAAGATAAGATCAGGGAGTTCAACCTTGAAACAACCAGGTCCTTCTTGAAGAAGGGTTGGATCAATTACAGACCTGACCCATTCGTTCATGCACCAGAGACCTTCAAGGAGGCCAAGGAATACTACAAGATGCTTGTCAAGTTCCGCAGGTTACTTGACCCGAATCTGATACTGCACCCAGGTCGTCTAGCTATCCCATGGGAGAACGTGACGGACCTTCCCAACCCCCTCGACGAGTAGGAGGTTGTAGGGTTACATCGTAACACTAAATATACTTCAAAATAGACGGAGGAAAGATTGACAATGGTAAATCTTGAAGAACTTCGCAGGATTAATGCACGTTGCATTCACTGTCGTGCCTGTCAGTACGCCTACTCAGGGGAACCAGACAAAGAGGGTGAGACCGAGGAGTACACTGGAATGCTCCAGGGTTGCCCTGCTGGAATGTATTATGGTTGGGAAGGCTACTTCAACTCTGGAAAGCAGTGGATGGCACGAGCTTTCTTGAATGGTGAACTTCCAGCCAGTAAGGAATTTCTCGAGGTCGCTGAGGCGTGTACAACATGCGGTATGTGTGAGGTTCAATGTCCAAACTACATTGATACTGTAGACGTTACTGAATCACTCAGAGCTGCTATCATCGAGTCTGGTATTGAGCCACTGGATAAGCACAAGATATTCGGTGAACGAGTACAGGACGAGAAGATGAAGAATCCTTACAAGGAAGCACGAGAAGACCGGACCAAGTGGTATAGTGGACCTGTTGACAATAAGGACGCAAAGGTAGCCTACTTTGTGGGTTGTACTGCTGCTTATCGTCAGGAACACATCGCTGACAAGACAACCAAGATTCTTGAAAAGCTTGGAATTGAGTACACCATACTCTCTGCCGAGGTCTGTTGTGGTTCACCAATTCTAAGAACTGGACAGCGCGACATTTTCCGCGAGGTCATGGAGGAGAACCTCAAGCTATTCGAGGGATTCGATCTTGTTGTATTCAGCTGTGCTGGATGTTACAAGACATTTCGTAACGACTATGTCAAGATGAGTGGTAAGCCACTGCCCTTCAAGGTGCGACACACAGTCGAACTTGCATATGACTACATTCAGGAAGGCAAGTTGAAGATTGACAAGCCCTACAACAAGAAGGTCACATGGCATGATCCATGTCACAGTATTCGACACGTTGGCATTGCTATCAAGAAGGCAATTCTGGAAGCGTCCAACAACTGGCTTCTTGATGAGAGGGTAGCCAAGAAGGCTGAGGCCGAACACTATGAGATTCCTCGTGTTGTTCTGGGCGCGATTCCCGGTCTCGATCTTCGCGAGATGTACCGAATCAAGGGTGACTCATTCTGCTGCGGTGCAGGTGGAGGTGTCAAGGCTCAGTTCCCAGACATGGCTCTATCTACATCCAAGGAGCGCTTGAAAGAGGCTGCTTCAACCGGAGCAGAAATCCTCATGACCAGCTGTCCCTTCTGTGTGACCAACTTTAACGACGGTATCAAGGCGTTGAAGAAGGAAGAGGAAGAAACTGGCAAGGACCTCTCTGAACTTGGTTCGAAGCTTCAGGTTGTCGAGCTGCTCGAACTTCTTGATGAGCTACTATAATTACTATCGATGAAAGACCTAGCATATCGCTGAGTCTTTCACATTTTCTTTTCATTCAAGTATCATACATCAACAAGTCTTCTCAAAGGGATACGAAATGTATAAGCTGTTCCCGCTCCAGCTAGAATTGTCATAAAGATAGCAAGTATGTATGCAATGGCCGACACCTCTGGAATCTCAAAAGAGAGATATACTATAGTTTCCAGATTAAGTCCAAAAACCCCCAGAATTGTTAAATTTACTAATCCCATTGCCAAGAAGTTTCTAGTTGATTGCACACTTCGGGCTTGGTTGAGAACCACTCCCATGAGTTGCTCTACGTATATTTCACTATCATAGACATAGGGAATAAGACTCTCTTGAAGTGGAGTATCATATGAATAGACAGAATTATCACGTAAGGACGTAGCAATCGCTAGCATTGACATTATTGCCAAAATGAATGCACCTCCTACCAAACAGGCGACTGCTTGGACGGATCTCATGGGTATGACATCATTGCCAATGAGAACAGTGATGATTGCTGCCATTATTGCCGCAATGATACTTGCACTGGTTCGTACCCAGTGTAGAAGATTATCTAAATGCTCAGAACGACGTAAAAGGAACTCTCTTTTTGGTGATACCATTGGTTCAGTTTCTTGTTCAATCTCAGGAGGTTTGTCCGTTTCAAACTCGCGATACACTACCAAAAAATGGCCAAATAAAAGAAGTATAATTCCAATCTGCATAGATTCAATCAAAACATCTGGAATCCAAGAACCATCAAGTCCAGTTAGCATCAATAACCCAATTGCTAGAAGGCAGATGAATATTCCAACCACTCGGAAGGTGATAGACGCTTTTCTTACCATCTTCTCATTCACCACTATTCCCATACATTGGTGTTCTAGCCCTTCTTTTTATTTTACGGGTTTTCATCAAGACCAATGTGTTCATGTATTCCAGCGGTTTGTGTTTGAGTAATTCCTTGTATCTTATTTTGCCATAGACCTAGCAACTAAAGTCAATAACAGACCTAGACCACCTGCTGTATGGATTGCCCCCCAAGTGCCTATCAGTAGTCCTGCTAATCCTGCAGTAATGAGTACCCAGATTACGAGAATAATGAAAGTGATGAGACCGAAACCTGCTGCAATTGCGATAATGAATTTTCCCAACCGGACATGGGATTTCGTAAGGAGAAACCCTCCGAAAATAACAGCAACTCCTCCTGCCCAGGCAATCAGGAACAAGATAAAGAGAATGATATCAATTATCAAGAAGAATTGTGATAATGCTGAGATTGAGTGAAGAAATATGTATACTAGAATTATAGTTCCAATACCCTGGACATAGCTTACTGAAATTAGTAAAAGCCCCCCAATGATGCACAGTGCAAAGGGTGTTTGATTCTTCATTGTTATCTATTGAAATTAATACAAACGTCCTTTTGAATCTGGTTCAAATTAACGAGATGTATGTTCATCTACGGTTAGACTGATGCTTAGACCTGTTTCACACAATCCTTTTAGTCCACCAATATCTCAAGTCTGGTTGAGATGAATAGTGAACATCATTCGACCAGTTCTTTGCTTACTAAACTACTTCGTGTTCTACGTGTTGTGCTATTTCTCATCGGGTTGGCCACAGCTTTTCTGTTCTTCTACAATGTCATTGGTTTAGTTATTGGGATTACTTTCTTTATCGCCTTCAGAGATGAGCATTGGAGTCGTCACGGTCTCTTTCTGACTTTTATGACAAGCATTACTACTGTAGCAGCACACACAATCACACTTCTCTCTCCAATTATGATGACAATGGCTGTAGGATTTGGTTCATTATTCATCTATGTCATTACATCTGTCGTAATGAGATACAGGGGCTATCAAGCAAGTCTGACTATCAGATTACAAAACAAGATTGGCTCACTACCAAGTAGAGTTCGTACACTTCTGATGATACTTCTGATCCTCTCACCAACACTGCTATGGTCCACAGTTAGTGTCGATTTGGGTGTCATGTTCGACAATAATCCTCGACTGCTTTGGATTCATGCACCCACAACAGTCAACTTGGGTTCAGAATTCGATATCGTGGTTGAGGCTTGGGACGCCTTCGAGCGATTGAGTGCAGTCTACAAGGGAGAAGTTCAGTTCTCAATTGAATCATATAATCTCACAACACTTCTTCCACTCACTGGCTCTGTAACACTTCTACCATCAACATACACGTTCACTGGGCAGAATTTTGGTTCTGATATTGCATACATGATTCAAGATGGACGAGACAATGGATTCCATGTATTTTCAATGCAGATTGACACACCGGGATACCATTACCTCTTGGTTGAGGACTCGGTGACGCAGAACACATACTATAGTAATCCGATTATTGTTCGGGATTTCGGACCCTCGGAACCACAAATCTACTGGGGTGATATTCATACTCACTCTGCACTCTCTGATGGTACTGGAACTGCTGAACACTCCTTCTATTATGCTAGAAATGTTGCTTGTCTAGACTATACTTCGCTTACAGAGCATGGTGAAATTCTGTCTTGGTTTGGTCACAATTTTGACGTCCTTGAGGATGCCACAAATGTCGCGGATGAGCCCGGCAGGTTCGTGACATTTCAAGGAATTGAGTGGACTCAGGATAGTACCGGTCATTATACTTGTATCTTCAGCGGAGACCAACTCATCAAAGATCCTGTACTATCTCGCTTTACAATCACAACAACTGATGGTCTCTGGGATGCACTAGATTCGTTCACAGCGAGTACGAGCTGCAGGGCACTTGCTCTTCCCCATCACACCACGAAACGTGCCTATCCACAAGACTGGACACAGATTGATCCCACATACGTAAAGATTGCTGAGGTCGTTTCTGTCCATGGAACATTCCTCTATGAGCAACGACATCCCTTGAACTATCATGGTGCCATCAATGCACCAGCTGAATATGTGAATGGAACATCGATCATTGATGCATTCAACATGGGTCTGCGAATGACCCTTTATGCATCAAGTGATGAGCATGATGGCCATCCTGGGCATTCGCTAAGCCACACCCGTGCATTCGTTGGCCACCAACGTCCATGGAGTATGTGGCATACACGAAATGAGCATCCTTATCCAGGTGGACTGACTGCCGTATATGCAACTTCATTGACACGTGACTCAGTGTTCAGTGGACTTGAGAACCAGCGGATTTTTGCAAGCTCAGACCATGGACGTCCCTATCTCTCCTTCTCAATTAATGGGACTGAGGTTGGAGATGGATCCACGTTACAGGTCAGTGCTGAAGATGCAGTTCGAGAGATTGTTGTCACATTCGCTCATGATGGGTCTCCCCCAGCTCTGTTGCACACATCGGCAAGTGTCACTCCCGATTGGACTCCTAATTGGAATGCGAACATTGAGATTATCAAGAATGGAGAATTATTGGTCCGCATTCCAATCAACTCACCAATATCAACAGTCAGTTTTCAGGACAGTTCCACAATTACGGGCACGGTCTATGGGTCTTCACGGTGTATCGAGCGCAATGGTCAGTTCTTTGTGAATGAGTACAGCGACAACCCTATTGATCCATCGACCTTGAACACCGGCGGTGTGGATTATTATCTGATTCGAGTTGTTGGAGTGAATGGACGGATTGCATATGCGGGTCCAATATGGGTTGAAGTTGTTTAATTCTCTAGATATGACCTTTTACAACTGGTAATAATGTGCTTCAAGGTGACTCACTATGTCGGATTAGATGGAATCGTTACCCGTTTAGATCTTGCGTAATCTATGACTACCAATGCGATTATGATTCCAGAGGCACCAAACATTGCTAGTGCTAATGGATCATAGACATAGGGTATAGGTGGTGGAATTTGCAGTACAGGTGGGTCGGTCAACTTGAAAGAAACGAGACTAATGTTGAGGTCGGAATATGATGTCTGAATTAGTGGATCATACTGTGTAAATGCATAGAAATTCTTGTATCCCATGGCGTGCACTAGACTATCTGAAGTGAATTCCATGTCAAAATATACCGGTCTAGAGAATGTATAATGCTCAAATCGATAATTGCCGATATTATCAACCGTGGCAATATTCCCCAGATTATCAATCCTCAGGATTGAAACATGAGGTCTGATACACTCATATTCTAGTATAAGATAGACAAACCCATCTTCGGCGACCTTAATGTGTTGTAAAGACGGGCTATCCACCCAATCGTCGTCATAATCGAAATTGACAGATGTTGTCCACTGTTGAGTTCCTTCTGAATCCCATTGGGTCACATAGCTCCCTTCGGTTTCGTTAGATGTGAAGATGTAGATGTAGCCATCAGGATCTATGCTAACAGCTTTATTGTCAGTATCACTTCGCCATTGTTCTGTTCCTGTTTCATCATAGC
>JAEOST010000779.1 GCA_016840245.1 Candidatus Thorarchaeota archaeon | reverse complement strand
ATCGACGCTGAGGGTGAAGTGACTGGTTATATCATGACGAAACCGACAAAGTCCGTCACCTACGAGCCTGCAAAGAGCATGATCACCATGAATTGTTACCGAAGTGACTTTGATCCCTGGCTTGCGAAGTATGCTGTTGATGCAGGAGCGGAGTTGAAGACTTCTACACTTGTCACCGGTCTCTTGAAGGAGGATGGCAAGGTTGTTGGAGTGATAGATGAAAAGGGTGAGAAGTACAGAGGCCTAGTCATTGGTGCTGATGGCGCTGTTTCTATGGTTGCGCAGCAATCAGGGCTTCGACAAAGATGGGGCCAGAAACAGGTCACCTTGACACTTCAGTATGACTTTGAGTGTTCACCTTCGAAGATCGATGACATAATGGGTGATGAAGCCTTAGCAGTGTGGTGGTCTGCCACATTTCCTGCTGCATATCAAGTGTTCTTCAACTCCAGTTTCCATATTGGATTCGGAAACTGGATGACTTGGTGGGACAAGAATCCAGTCCACTATCTGAACAAGGTTGTTAATCTGAAATATTTCCAGAGATTGATTAGAATTCTGGATGCGAAACCTCGAGAGTTTCAGGCTCATCTTCTGCCATGGATGGGAATGCCAGAAAATACTCACACCGACAACGTAATCTTAATCGGTGATGCTGGAGGATTTCCATGTCCACTTGAGGCTGAAGGTATCTATCCAGCTATGGTGACCGGAAGGGCAGCAATTGAGACTGCAGCTGAAGCAATATCTGCTGGTGACACCTCTAAGGAGTTCCTCTCACTCTACGATGATAAGTGGATGGCAACTTCAGTCGGAGAGGACTTCAAGTCAGGTCCTGAATTACAGAGCATCTGGATGGCACTTCCATTTAGTCCGATGAAGTCAATGTCCTGGTTCGTACCACTAATCATGGAAATCTTAGGTGGAATCATTGACTGGTCGGAACCTCACCCAGTGAGAATACGACAGGTAGCACGGACGGTCAAAAAGTATCTACCTCAATTGGTACCTTTTGTAGTGAAAGAGGTGCTTCCACTTCTGACCTCAGTACTTGGAGATGACAAGATGGAGATGCTAATGGATCCTGAGAAGCTTCTTACTGAGATACCAGAGATTGATGAGGCCATTGGCATGGCCTTCATGCCAGACGAGGAGGAGAAGTGATACAATGAAGATAGACCACAAATTACTCGTGAAGAGAATTCCTGGTACAGGCGACTTCATCACCATAGATAATGAAAAGTGTACTCAATGCGATAGGTGTCTTGTCATCTGTGTGATGAATCTCTGGAAGAAACGTGATGATACAGTTTACATCGTCGATGACTATACATCACAGTGTCTGGAGTGTGGAGCTTGCGCCCAGGTGTGTGAGAGTGACGCAATTACATTCAAATTCCCCCCTGGAGGAACTGGAATAGTTATCGAGCAGGGATAACAAGGACATGGCAAGGGGACTAAATACAATGATTACAGCGGTTGCAAAAATAATCGGAGAAGAGCATGTCTCGAATAATCCGGAAATACTTCAAGAATACTCTAAAGACCTACAACCCTCTCTAGTGGTCTGGCCTAAGTTGGCTGAAGAGGTGGCTCAGATAGTCGCTTGGGCAAACTCAGAATCTGTCGCACTTGTTCCAGTCAGTTCTGGAACTCCTCGACTTCGAGATGATTCATCTCCTAAGGTTGAAGGTTCTATCATTCTGGACTTAAGCAAGATGGACCGTATCATACGACTAGATTCCAAGAACAAAGTAGTGATGGTGGAACCTGGAGTCACATATGGTCAACTGATTCCTGAATTGAAGAAACAAGGACTTCGACCACTGATGCCTCTCTTGCCTAAGGCTACAAAGTCTGTTCTAACTAGCTCCCTAGACAGAGAACCAATTACGACTCCACGATTCCACTGGGACACATCCGACCCACTTCTCTGTACTGAAACCGTGTATGGCACTGGAGATCTGTTCAGAACTGGAGCAGCAGCGGGTCCAGGAACTATTGAGGAGCAATGGTCGACTGGACAGGCTCAGAAAAATCCAATGGGGCCTTCGCAGTTTGATCCCTACCGACTTCTTCAGGGAGCTCAGGGAACTATTGGGATTGTGACCTGGGCATCAGTCAAGTGCGAAGTACTTCCAGACATTCACAAACTATTCTTAGCTGGGTCTGACAATATTGAACCCCTAATCGATTTCTCCTACAAAATTTTACGAAGACGACTGTTGGATGAACATTTCATACTCAATGCAACAAGCTTGGCTGCTGCCACAGAGATTGAACCCAGCAATGAATGGATACTGGTTGCTGGAATCTCAGGTCATGGACCTCTATCACAGGAGGCCTATGACTATAGGTTAGAAGACACCAAGGACATTGCCAATGAGACTGGTGTAGCCCTGACTGACAGTCTGACTGGTATTAATGCCTCAAATTTCGTCAATTGTCCTAGTGAGGAACCCTACTGGAAATTGAGACCTATGGGTGGTGTGCGTGAGATTTTATTCACAACAACATTGGACAAGGCTCATTCTATATACACAACTCTGTTAGGCGAATCAAGGAGAATAGGTTATACTAGTCCAATCGGAGCTTACATCCAACCAACTGTGCAAGGTGTCAATACACATTGTTCATTCGACCTCTATTATGATCCAAATAAAGAATCTGAGAGAGAGTTGATAGATACCCTCTATCTTGAAGGATCAAAGAAGCTAATGAGTGATGGTGCCTTTTTCAGTAGACCCTTTGGTTCAATCACTGATGCTGTATTCGAACAAGCATCTCCAGAGATTGTGAACGCGATGAGGCAGGTCAAGAGGATCTTCGACCCCAACAATGTCCTGAATCCTGGGACATTATGCTTCAAGGAGGTGCCAAAATGACTCTGGGCGAAATGGAAGACATGATGGACAGCTGCGTACGCTGCTCCAAGTGCAAGTTCATTCCACAGCTTGCTATCAAAAGTCAGCGTTTCTCACATGTGTGTCCATCTGTGCAGTACTACAACTTCCATGCATACTCTGGTGGTGGTCGGATGATCATGGCTAACGCTTACCACAAGGGTCGCATTGAGTTCACCAAAGAGATGCTTGATGTCCTCTATCAATGTACAAACTGTGGTGGGTGTGAGGTTTCATGCAAATGGGTCTATGATCTTGAACCCAATGAGGCAATCCACGAACTCAGAGTGAAGGCAGTTGAGTGTGGAGCTGGCCCAATGCCAAAGCACAAGAAGTACATCGAACTTGTGGAGCGGACTCAGAATCCATATGGCGAACCTACTGAGAAACGTCCTGATTGGCTCACCGATGAGATTCAGTTGGATGAGGAATCATCTACGATCTATTTTGTAGGATGCACTGCAGCATATCGTCGTGAAGAGATAGCACTATCAACTGCTAAGGTCCTGAATGCTGCAGAGGAGGGCTTTAGACTCCTCGGGTCGGATGAGTACTGCTGTGGATCCCCTGTGTACAGGGTTGGTGATAGACAGAAGGCAATCGAGATAATGAAGGGCAATGTTGAACGCTTTAAGAAGGCGGGTGTCGAGCGAATCATCACCAGTTGTTCTGGTTGCTATAACATGCTCAAGACCGAGTACCCTCGATACGTGGAGACTGACTTCGAGGTGGTGCATACCTCTCAGTTGATGGACTCACTACTAAAGGAGGGTAAGCTAAAACCCAAGCACAATGTACCCCTGAAAGTGACCTATCATGATCCTTGTCATCTTGGTAGAATGTCTGAGCCCTATGAACCCTATGAGGGTGAGAGGGTTGAGCTTCTCTCTCAGGTATACATCTGGGATCCTCCAAAACCTGAACGACAGGGAACTCATGGTGAGTATGATGCACCTCGAAACGTGTTGAAACAGATTCCTGGTGTTGAGCTAATCGAGATGGAACGGATTCGAGAGTACTCCTACTGCTGTGGTGCAGGGGCGGGAGTGAAGTCTGCATATCCAGACTTTGCCCTCTGGACTGCTAATGAGCGCGTTGAGGAGGCAGAATCAACTGGAGCAGATGCACTCATCTCCGCCTGTCCGTTCTGTAGTACTAATCTTCAGGATGGTCTGAAGACACGTGAGAATCCTATGAAGTATTTCGATCTCACTGAGATTGTTTTGAAGAGTCTGGAGGGAGGT
>JAEOST010000778.1 GCA_016840245.1 Candidatus Thorarchaeota archaeon | reverse complement strand
GGATCTAGGAACTTCACCCTCCGTTTTGTTGGGCAAGGCACCTATTTTGAATATCTTCTTGAGATGCAAAAGAAGTTAGAGGTTATTGATAACGGTATTAGGATTGAAGTTTTAGGGGCGAGGAAGCACCATGAGATTCCACAAATATTACGTGAATCTGATGTGTTAGTGCTACCGTCATTTTGGGAAGGAATGCCTACAGTAATCCTTGAGGCGATGGCTTCAGGGGTACCAGTGATTTCTACGAAAGTTGGTGATGTTGTCAATCTCATAGAACATAAATCAACAGGACTCTTGATAGATCATAGTGCAGAAAGTTTTCGTCGAGCGTTGAATCTTGTTTTTGACGATACTAAACTTGTTAAGAGGATGACAGATGATGCTAGAAGATTGATTGAAAGTAAGTTTACAGTAAGCTACACTGATCAAATCGTAGACCGGGTGTATCGGGAGATACTAACATAGTTGGTTATGTTAGTTTGTCTACTATCTTTAACCAAAGTTTCATCATGTTTATTTGATATTCCATAAATTCTCTGTGTTCAACTCTCGGGAACTGGTCCAATCTATCCAGTATGTTGTCTGCAAGAGAATCGTATGACTCCCAGTAACTCTTCCCATCTAATTGTACATCTGACAATATCTTCCAAAGAGATTCGTTCATCACAATACCTTCAAGCTCCCCTCGCAAGTCATTGAAAATATCTCTTGGACGCTTGTCATGATTCTCCATTGGGGCACCAATTGAAATCGCATCACCCATATGATCTGCTACTTTCTTAATGAATAGGCCCGACCAAATGTCATCGAACCTATCAATACCCATATACTTCATGTAAAGCTGATAAAATGCAGGAATCACAGAATGACGAAATGATGTATTCATGCTGCATAATGCAAAGAACGTACCATGTTCAACTACAGTTTTCTTACGAAGAAGCCTCTTGGACCTAATAGTACCACGTCCATCAAGCGCACCGTTGTAGAGTAATGCGGGTGCATCCAAATCTGGATGTCCCGCCCAATGGCCCATGTTTACGACACATTTGGTTTTGCCCGTTCTTTGTTTATAATCACAAACTCTCGTCTTCTTTGCGTAGGGATGCCCTCTTGGGTAAAGATCTGTAAGACCTCCCTCGATTTCAACAACCTCAAGCGTGTTATACCACTGACAATCAGAATCTATGAATGTGCAGTTCGACTCTTCGAGATTCTCCCAATGATTCTCTAAGAGATGACTTCCCTCAAATGGGAATACATCGTCATCAATCTCAATAATCATCTCTGGATTTCTCTCTAAGGCACATAGCATTCCAAAACTGGTTTCAGCATGGCAACGTTCTGGTATTACTTTACTATACTCCTCGGCCGATTTACCAAATCGCTCCTTAAACCATTGGACTCTTTCTTTGGGTCCATAAAATTCCACTGGTAAATCTTTGAAAAGACCAACATTGTGTTCTCTGATATCTTCCCATCCCTCATCAATTACGTATACTCTTACGTCATGGGGTCCGTTGAAAATATCTTCAGAAAACTCAACTAGATTTTTTAGTTTGCTAATAGATGCTATCAGAATATCAATTTTCATCATCTGTCACCCTAATTTCTGCTATGTAGTGTTTTCCTTCTTGTGATTGCTGTACTCAATACCCAGTAACTGAAGTGTTTTTTGACTACCAAGAATTCGTGCAGAGATATTTTCACCTCGTGGTAGAAATCTACATAGAGAAATGATATCCTCTGCATGGATTACTCGTAAAGCTCTTACACTCACCAAAATCGAGATTGGAAAAATGATTAGAGCACCAATGATTGTTAGTAATTCACTGATATTGAAGAATTGAAAACCTAAATCTGTGATGATAATCAAGACTGAAGCCAGAACTCCTACTTTAGCTCCATCAACAACCGGTTTATCGATACCATGTCGCTTCATCGCAAATAGGAAGAGAAGTAAGGCGGAATACTGAATTATCATCTTCGCAATTGAAGCGCCTACTGCAGATGCAATCACAGTCAAATATGAAACTAATAGATATTGCACTAACGTGGTAAAAAGAAAGACCCCAAAAACACTTGTCGTATGTCCTTTAGCGATTAGTTGAGATATCATGATTAGAGAAAATCCTTGAGCTACTGCACCGAGAGCAAGAAACTGAAGAGGTAAAATTG
>JAEOST010000777.1 GCA_016840245.1 Candidatus Thorarchaeota archaeon | reverse complement strand
GTGTTGAGAGGTTGTTAAATTGGTGAGTAGAGCAATCCTCTTGGGAACAGGCAATCCAAACCCAGATATTGAGAGGTTCGGACCTTCAATAGCAATAACTGTTGATGATTCTGTTTACATTGTTGACTTTGGTGTTGGACTAGTCAGAAGAGCTGTGAAAGCAGGCATCAAAACTACAAAGCTCACACGGGCATTTCTCACACATCTTCACTCCGATCATACCCTTGGTTATCCAGACCTTATCTTCACTTCTAGAGTGGGCGGAAGGATTGATTCCTTGGAAGTGTATGGCCCGAAGGGCATCACTGATATGACGAAACATATCATGGCTGCGTACAAGGTCGATATTGACGAACGTATTCATGGTTTGGAACCTGCTGAGAGGTCTTCATACATTGTTAATACACATGAGATAGCTGAGGGCTGTATCTATCAGGATGATCTCATTACAGTTGAGGCGTTTCAGGTCAATCATGGTTCATTGGAGGCCTATGGTTACAAGTTTGTAACTCCTGAAAGAACAATCGTAATCTCAGGAGATACGAGTCCCTCACAGAAGCTGATTGATGTAGCAAGAAAATGTGATGTTCTAATTCATGAGGTGTATTCTGCTGTTGGGCTTGAGAGTCGACCTGAAAACTGGCAGAAATACCATTCAACAGTACATACATCATCCTATGAGTTGGCTGACATAGCCAATAAGGTAGAGCCAAAATTGTTGGTGATGTACCATCAACTTCTCTGGGGACGGACAGAGGAGGATTTGATTTCAGAGGTGTCTGGCAGGTATTCTGGAGAGGTTGTATCAGGTCACGATTTGGATGTCTATTAATCAGAAACCCATTAAAGTTCTGACGTACCTTGAAGATTTAGATGACCGAAGAAAATGATCTTCTCTGGGAAGAAGAGGACTGGGATGACGACGAGTGGGATAATGATGACGATGACTGGTGAAATCGTCATTCATAATCATATCCTGTAATCAGTCTAGGTGAATCTACGCATAATGAGTCCCATAATAACCACAATAGTGAATCCTGCTACAAGACCAATGGCCAATGTCACTAATTGTTCATCAAACAATGGTTCTGAAGGGGCTGATGTGGGACTTGTTGGATTATCAGTAGTACTTGTGGATGTAGGGCTTGTTGGTTGTGTACTAGTTGTAACGATAGAGGAGGGGTCTGGAAAACTAATCGATGCTGGAATCTCAACATTCGTTGTTTCTTCTATGAAGATTTCCGAAGCGTAGTTACACATCGCCTCGATGAATTCACTAATTGTATTCCTGATTTGATTATCCGAGAGTCCTTCTGGGACTGATGACATTAAGTGATCATATGAATCCACGGTGTAATTCTCAGCGAAGAATGCGTATTTCTGAACTTCTCTCACCCGTGCGGGGTAGAGTAATCCCTCAGACGTGGGGGGTAGCCCTCGAGCAGACACAAACTTGTCGATGGTGTGGGACCAAAGGTCTTCAATACTCTCAGGTACATCCTCTGCACAAACCATTGAAGGGACGAATACACCAACAAGGGGATTTGGTCCGCATGCAGTCCACATACAGTTTAACATACCATCGTACCTTTCGTCACCACTCACAGCAACCATTGTAGCAACTGTGGTTGGATTACATGCTTCTCCATCAATAGAAAAGTTAGCAGATCCAAGTTCTTTGTGATGAACATATCGCGATACGTTCTGCATCACATGCTCAGGAGAAATGTAACCATTCTCAGCATATACGATATCAAGTGCGTCTAGAAGATATTGATCTCTACCATTAGGACCAGTAGAAATTGTTGGGAATATCCTAGGATGATTTGCACGGGAATCATATCCATCCACAATATACTGAACGTACGCCTTTGTATTGCTGATTTCAAAGAATGCTCCTGTTCCAAACCGGTCGATTATCCCGACACAAGTCGCAACATCTCCACTATAGGACCTATAAACTGGACCAATGAGCGAGTAACTATTATTCAATGCGTGAGCTACTTCTGAAACAGACTCAAAATTCTCCAGAATCTTTTGATTGAGTATGAGATTTCCTGTTGGTAGGTCGGCTCCAGCTAGTGCGGGTAAATACGTGTTCATCACAGCCAGACCCTTTTCATTAATCCCCATGGTGTTAGTGTTGACGCCAACATATGCATATGTAGAAGGAGTAGCAGGAACATAGACTGGAATGTTCATAGGTTGGTCAAGCCAGTCCCTGTTTTTCATTAGAATTGCACGGCCATCTTTCGTTGCATTCCCTGTCACAATGACCGAGCTGCATGCCTGTGTCCAGTCCGCTGTGATATTGGAAGTTTGTTCAATTGCTGTGATCTTTTGATGATCTTGATTATGCAACAAAAATTCAGAATGTAAACCAGTAAATGATTCATTGACAATCATAGTTGAGAATGGTACCAAGAACATAATGAAGAGCAGAACTAATGCTATTCTTCTGCATCCATTCACAGCTAAATCTTCTCCATGATATTCGAGGAGGTGTAGACAATAAAAAGAAGGCCTCTGGCGCAATGTCCCCAACACATGATATGGGGTAGTGAATGGAATCACTCCAGAAATCTATCATCACCAAGATAGTCGTGCTTTGCAGAACATGAAGAATCAGTAAGCCAACCAGAAGTGGCATCCAATCGATTGTCAAACTCAGGAACAAAGGGCTTGATGTCGAGAAGGGGAGTATCATTCAACATGTCAGCCCCCTCAAACTTCACTATACTCCCTTCAATCTTGATTATCTTAACCGTGGAGAATCCTATGGGATTAGGTCGTGATGGTGCGCGTGTGGAGAAGAGACCTCGTCCCTTCGTGTCAAGAAACGGAGTGACCTTAAGTTTGGGTGATTTGGCTTTGTGAAACCAGTATAGTAAGATAGCGTGGGAGAATCCATTCAATGAGTCAAGCCCCTCTGAGTACTCCGGAAACACCTCAACTTCAGCAGTCGTGTCAGATTTGCTTGATTGGATCGGGATATTGTCCTTGGACCTGTAAGGTGTTCTGATCACGCCGATCGGTCTAACTTCAAAAATCAATTTTCACACCGAGGTTAAGTGCAAGCAACCACTGATAAAAGGGGAAGGTTGTATAGTGCAGCCATGGTGTCACAGATTCAACCACTCACAGATGATCTACTTGATGATGTACTCAAAATACTCGGAGAGGATTCGTTATCCAATATTGTGTTGATTGCTGATTGTACTCAACTTAGAGAGTGGTGTGATGTTCGGGTATTGGTTGAAGATGGAAGAATTGAGGCTGTCTTCTCACTTTACAGTGATTTGGATTTCTTAGCAACTGCATTCTGGTGCAGGAATGTGGAAGCTTTGCAGATGATAATGGCGGATTACTCGGACAGATTGGTGGGCAAGGAATTCATCGCAATCTGTACAAAAGAGCAGCTCGATCAATTTGGTGAAGCCTGTGTCATTCTAAAACCGATTGAAGAAAGACAGATGATAGTAGATAGAACCATGAAATTGAAGTGTGAATGTAAAACAGAGCCAGTCAAACTTTCGATAAAGGATGCAGAACAGCTGAAAGAACTGTATCGATTTAGTGGCACACCAGCATGGACTCCAAACGCTATGAACCTAGGACCGTTCTATGGAATTGTAGAGGATGATGGGACAATAGCTGCTGTCGCAGGAGTACATTATGTCACTCAATATGGGACAGAGATAGGGAATATCGCCACACATCCG
>JAEOST010000776.1 GCA_016840245.1 Candidatus Thorarchaeota archaeon | reverse complement strand
TGTCACACACGATGATGCAATGTCCCAGCGAGATACCGGATGGATTCAGTTCCATGTTGCGAGTGTTGACGAATTCTATCATACTCTCATTAAAGCATTCAAACTTGCTGAGGACGAACGCGTTCTCATGCCTGTTATGGTCAATGCAGATGGCTTCGTACTGAGTCATACTGTTCAACCCTATGACTATCTTGAACCTGAAGAAGTCGATAAATTCCTGAAACCCTACGAAGCACCACACTGGAAGATGGATCCAGAGAATCCTGTTTCCCATGGAAATATTGTCTTTCCTGAACACTATCAGGAATTCCGATACGGGATGCACGAAGCGATTAAGAATGCTCACGACGTCTATCTTGAGATTGAACAGGAGTACAAGAAAATCTTCGGAAAATACTTTGGTGGTGCAATTGACCGCTACAAATGTGATGATGCTGAAGTCATTATCACCTCTCAGGGGTCAATGGGAGCAGAAGCAAAGGACGCAGTTGACGAACTTCGTGAAGAGGGATACAAAGTTGGAAATGCCAGGATGCGCATGATCCGGCCATTCCCAGTAGATGAGATACGCGACCTTGCCTCTAGGGTCAAGGGCATTGCAGCTTTTGACAGAGGTGTATCATATGGATTTGGAGGCCATATGGCTGGAGAAATCCGTTCTGTCTTATACAATACTGAACATCGACCCATTGTGAAGGACTACATGGGCGGATTCGGAGGTCGTGATATGACTGTGGACGACATCAAGGAAGTCATCCTTGATACTGTCAAGGCAGTCGAGAATGGTGAGACCGGTGCTGAAGAGCACTGGCATGATTTGAGGTGAGCAAGATGGTTACAACGAAAGAAATGCCATTGAAGGAATACGTGCTGAAGGGTAACGCTGCATGTGCAGGTTGCCAGGATATGGTAGCATTACGACATGCTCACAAAGCCCTTGAGGGTGATGTCATTCAGGTTGTACCTGCTTGTTGTACAAGTGTTGTTCAATCTCTATGGCCCAAGAGCGGTCTAGGAATACCTGTACTGAACACTGCCTTCATGGCTTCAGCTGCAACTGCATCTGGTGTCAAGGCTGCACTCAAAGCAAAGGGTAATGATACAACTACAGTTATGGTCTGGGCTGGTGACGGAGGTACATTCGACATCGGTCTGCAGGCACTGAGTGGTGCTCTGGAGCGACGTACTGATTTCCTCTATGTATGTTACAATAATCAGGTCTACAGCAACACAGGTACTCAGAGATCTGGTGCAACACCACTTCATGCTCAGACAACCACAACCTGGTTTGGAAAGAGCGAACCTGAGAAGATGTTGGATCTCATTGTCGCAGCACACGAGCCAGTCTATCAGGCAACTGCAAATTCTTCGTATCCTAGAGACCTCTATGACAAGGTCAAGAAGGCGAAAGATATCGAGGGTCCAAAGTTCATTCACATCTTTCTACCCTGTCCACAGGCTTGGAACTACCCAGTTGAGAAAGGTGTTGAGATTGGAAAGCTCGCAGTTGAAACCGGTTACTGGATTCAGTGGGAGCGCACCGGTGAGGAGTTTGAACTTGGTAGAGTAAGCAAGAGATACCAAGATCCAGAGAAGCGAAAGCCAATCGAGGAGTTTCTCAAAAACCAAGGACGATTCTCTCATCTCTTCAGACCAAAGAAGGATGAGAAGAAGATACAGGAACTCCAAGACTACGTTCAGCATCGCTGGGACGCAGTCATGCGTACTTTCACTTAAACGAATATTTGCCACATCTTCGGATGTGGCGAACCATCTTATTTTGCCAGAACCCGTTTTGACACAATTACAACTAGAGCAGTCATGATTCCTACTGTCATAACTAGGATTACCAACTGGTTCAGAACCTCATTTACTAGAGGATTTGTACCTGCGAGATATTCCTCAAGATTGCTCTTCCCGTCTAGATCCTCGTCGTTATCTGCATCATCTACAAGAGGATCAAAGCTATTTTCTATCTCATAACCATCAGGCATCAAATCATTGTCTGAATCAGAATCTCGAGGACTCGTTCCAAACATGAACTCGAGGAGATTTGCAAGCCCATCCTGATCAGCATCAAGATAAGCATCATCAGCAGTTGGATCTAGAGCATACATTACCTCGAAATTATCGGGCATCATATCAGAATCGGTATCAGCGGATTGAGGCAGAGTTCCTTGTTGATATTCTTGATAATTCGTCAAGTCATCTGAGTCTGGATCCTCATCTTGGTCTGGTATCAACACATCAGTACCATTGTGGTACTCCCATCCATCCGGGAGTGAATCCATGTCACTATCAGCAATCAATGGAAACGATCCTGCGACGTACTCATCGATGTTTATGAGCAGGTCTCTATCAGGGTCAGACGTAGCATCATCTATTCTAGGATTTGTGCCAAATGTGTATTCCCAACAATCTGGTATTGCATCAGAGTCCGAGTCATTGCTGGAGATTGAGGTACCAATTACTGACTCTAGGCCATTACTCAAATTATCCAAATCATCATCCAGAGTAAACAAGGTGGAATCGAGCCAAAATTGGTTACTATCATAGACACCATCTAAATTTAGGTCAGTTTCATACATTATCTCAAGATTGAATCTGATATCGCTTCTTTCATCACCAGATATTGTGAGGCTATAGATACCGCTACCTGGATACGAGAAATTCACAACATTGCCATAACTCACAGTCGAAACTTCAGAGATAAAATCTTCAACAACTAGCCCAGTCTGATCCTTCAACTCAAGTGTGATATTACCACCAGTCCAAGTTCCTTGTATCTGAATTTCAGTATCCGTGGATATAAGAAAGTGGTAAAGTTGTGGTCCCCCATTTCTCAATCTTCCTTGAAATGAGGATGTCATTGGTTGTTCATGAGCACGGGAGAGTGTGTATGCCATACTTGCTCCAATTGCAGCCACTAGATCGATAGCGACCGTATAGTTGTAGAGTGGATTGTTCCAGACATCCGCATGTGAATGGTATGCGGTATCTCTAGCAGCGCCCGATTCAAATGCAAAGAGAACGTCCTTGTATCCCTCTGAGAGAAATGAAACATGATCTGATCTACCCCAAACGGATAGCTCTCCACCTTCTAGTGTCTTGATCAAGTTCTTCCCAAAGTTCAAGCTCATGGCCTTTGCCAAAGTTGCATAGTTCATGGCAGTTCCAGAATGGGCTAAGAGAACCCGTTCATTAGAAGGTGCTTCAATATCTTCGACTAACAACATATCGATGTTATAGTATGTCAAGATGTCAATACCTCTATCTGAAAAAATCTCGGCTACTTCCTTACTTCCCACCATGCCAATTTCTTCAGCATTCCAAAATCCAAAGTAGATATCCAATGGCCACTCATATTGTGAGAATACTCGAGCAAGCTCCAGTGCGGCTGCTACTCCTGTGCCATCATCGTTCGCTCCCGGGGCTGCAGCTACAGTATCATAGTGACCTCCCACCATGAGAACAGGTCCTTCTGGTAAATAGCCTGGAAGTACACCTACAACATTGTCGTGTGGTCCGAGAACCTCAACCTCTATCCTACCCTCTGAAGCCCTTTCCAATTCTTGAATGATCCAATCTCGTGCTAATACGTTGTTAGGTGTCGATTCTGGTCTAGAACCATTCTCTGTCAGTTTGATAATCAGATCCAAGTATCGTTGTTCAGATACAGCACGGAAAATTCTTCCAGAGTAATCGTCACCATAGACTCGTTCAAGTTCGACAGGGCCATCATCAGAGAGACTCATGTTTCTGTGAGAATAGCCTGGAACTTCAGAATACACTAGTGAACTCGCAAAGAGTACTAGAAGAATGATGACAAGTCTATGACGAACCATGCTACCAAAGTCGTTCGTTTCCTGAATTAAAGTACTGATTTACGCGATTTTCGAGAAATGTTCACAATAGCCAAGCATATTTAGGTGAATTGCACGTCTTAGTGGTTACCGATGCCAATTCATGACTTCCCCTCCGTACTAGAAATCAAAGATCCCATACACGGTTATGTTGGACTATCAGAGCTAGAGCGGAAAATTGTAGATCTAAGACTATCACAAAGACTCCGTAACATTCGTTCACCTGCAGGAATCCATCTCGTATTTCCCGGTGCTGATTCATCTCTTATGGGGAGAATGCTTGGAGTTATGCATGTCACAGCGGTCTTTGTAGAGAATCTTGATGGGTCTCTTGAGGAAGTTGAGAAAGCTCGGCTGGCATCAATGTTCTATTCCCTATCATTCGGTCCATGGGCTAATGTTATGGATGAGTATCTATCAGTGAGAGGATTTGATAGAAAGAAAATGGCAACTCTAGTTGCTGAGAGCGGTCCAGTATCAGACATTATCAAAGATAGTACCTACAGTCCATCTGAAATCAAGGACCTTCTAGTTAAGGGAGTTCCAATAAAGGGAATACGTGTTGACCTGTTATCTACTCCAATAAATCCAGAACTTGTAGATAATCTTGAACGTGATGCGTACTTTGCAGGAGTAGAATATGCCCAG
>JAEOST010000775.1 GCA_016840245.1 Candidatus Thorarchaeota archaeon | reverse complement strand
TGCCCCAATGGCATAGTCGATCTCATGTTCCATAGTAGCTTCGAAACTTGAACTCTGGATCACCATCATCATTGTTGTTGTAAGGGTCAGAGTGAGAATCACAAGCAACGGAATGAACTGCCTTCTTCGACGTCGGAGACTCTTGCTAAGGTACAGGCTCTTTTCACCCATTAGGAAAGTGGTACCACTAGACATACGTGCAGTCACAATCTGCATGAAGCGTGATCCAAGATATGCTGCAGCAAAGAGCATGATTGTCGCGATAAGAATCTCAAGGAGAGCTGTAGTACTTGTTGGGTCAACTAATAGTGGTGCACCAATAAGAACAACCAAAGCGACTCCTAGTCCGGTTGCATAACGCCAGACACTGACGTCTTCAGCAGATTCCTCCGGTTCCTCAGTCATGGGTTGCCCTATCTCGGTTACATCAATTCTACGAGCTACATGGACTAGATAGGCAGCTGGGAGATACATCGCTATCGCAATAGCTATAATGATTGAGAGTATGGTGAACTGTGTCATACTTAGAAACTGCAAGTAGACAGTCAGATCAAATGTGAATAGTCCCGTTGAAGATGCGATTAGAGGTGCCATAAAGACTGCTAGGACGATGCCTATCATGAGGCCAATTATACTAAGAAAAATGGACTCCCACATAAACGTCGTGAAGACCTGATTGAAAGATGCACCTTTAGCTCTTAACGCACTAATCTCACTCTTCCTTCGTGCAACGGAAGTCTCAGATGTGAAGACCGTGAGCATCAAGCTCATTACTAGAATAGGTAGTGCCACGACGGTCAGAACCTGACTACTCAAGTAAGTACTGATGAACGAATTTAATCGCCATAGCTCAATGAGACCATCAACATAGACAAGGGGATACTGTTCGTCTATCTGCGTCCGCAGGTTGACCAAGTTGGTTGCAATATTACTAGCACCAGATTTCATCAGATTATCTTTTGATGGCTGTATAAACGCAACAGGGTCAAAGAAACCAGAATTATACACAGTTTCTAGGTCATCCTCAGAGATTTCCTCCTGTAGTATCATCACCGAATCTCTGATACCTAGAACTGATTCTGTGTAACCAAAAGGATCCCAGTTTTTTCGTGAGAGAGATGGGAATGCTTGCAGCATAAGTCCGGATTTCGATGTGGTTTTGTAGATGCCTGTAACGGTCATATTGCGAAGTGGATGGCTATCAAAGTCCTCAGGAGTACCTGAAGTAGAAGATGCTCTCTTTAACATATCCAAGTCAATAGTACTTCCAACCTCAATGGTAATACCATACACCTCGAAGGTTCTGTCTACAAAGTCAGAGGATACCAGAATCTCTCCTGCTGAGAGTGTTGCGTTCCCTTTGAAGTTCAACCAATATGAGATATTTGAAAGGAAATCATTCGTCACCAGAAGAACTCGACCATCTTTTATCCCATATAGGTAATTGAGACCATAGAGGTTATAGCTACTCCAAGATGGATGAAAATCACCAACTAATACCCCAACAGTAGTGGGCACCGTATGTACATCCTCAACATACCGATTTCTCTCAACAAAACTTGTTGCTGCAGCGAGATCTGATGAAACAGCTGACTCGTCTGTCCTTGGAACCATAGTCATCTGGATTGGTTCAGTATGAAAGAAATCTTCCACCACAATATCGGTACCAGTGGTTGACCAGATAAACACGGTTGTAGGTAAGGCGACACCAATTGATAGAATCAGTGCTATACCCATGTTACGAACTGGGTAATTTCTCAGGGAGGTCAGTGCATAGGCTAAGGCCCACCATGGGTTGCCTTTCAGTGTGTCTGGTTTCGTTGATGCCACTATATTTTCGCCTCATAGATTCCTCAGTACAATCGCAGGGTCTGTCTTTGATGCCTCTCTTGCGGGATAGTAGGCACCTGCTATCATGGCAAATATCTCTATCAAGAGGACAACCGTCAGGAATCCAATTGGAAACGTAATTGATGCTTCAAGGATTCGTGAGAAGGGACTTAGATTGAAAATGATAATACTTTGGATATAACCGAAAATTGTCCCAAGAACCAGACTCAGAATTAGTGATGCAAGGACAACTCCAGTGAACTCGGACAACACTATCCGAACGATTTGATTCTTTGAACCACCTACAGCTCTCAAGATTGCATAATCGCGTTTTCGTTCTCTTACAATGGATCCGAGAAACAGTGTGAGGGCAAACATACTAAGAATCATTGCCATGGCAAATCCAATGGAGAACAGACCCTCAACCGTACTCAGAAACAGGGCCGTACCAAATGAGTAGCGCTTGAGATCAAATGTTTCAGGAGTAGTAGCAGATACACCATGGAGGTCAGATAGGGCGCGAGTTACAAATTCGCGGTCTGTTATGCATACCAAATCTGCAAAAAACAGCCTTGCTGTGTCCTTATCAGTTTGCGTTGACACATAATCAAGGTTCGTTAATGCAAACCCAGAAAATCCAGCTTGCAGGCCAAATCCTGCTCCCAATCTTGACTCAGGGATATCAGCCTCGGCGGCATAACCAAACCCAGGAGCACTATGTACAAATCCTACAACACGGAAGGTGATTGTGACAGGAGCAATGCGACCACCAACTTCCATATTGATGGTATCATCCACTCGCTTGTTCCAACGTCCTGCATGGTATGAACTGAGAATAATACCGTTGGGTACCGAATCAAGCTGCGACAGTAGTAGTGCTGAATCTTCACCTTTGAAACTTGTATCATCAAAATTACTGATGAGAGAGTATTCAATAGCATCTATGGCTTCTATTGTGATTTGGTCGATTCCGACCTTCCCCCAAGTCTGTAAGATTGGAAATGCCCTGTTAACACCGGGATAGGACTCAATAGAGTCTGAGAAGCTGAAGGGCTTATCTATACTTGTGACCCTCATGTCAGCCCCAACTGCATATGCAACTTCTTTTTCAACATCTGCTTGAAAACTCTCTGCTTGAACAGTGAAGGCAATTGTTGAAGAGAGTGTCAGAGCAAGAACAACCATGAGTGGGACAATCCGACCTTTCCGCATACGAAGATTACCCGCAGAGATGAGATTCTTTTCACCTAACAGAAAGGACACCTTTGAGGAAATCTTTGCGAATCCAAGTCGCGAAATTCGAGATCCGTTATACGCCATAAAGAACCAAGCTGCTGTACCCATTCCGATTTCGAAGAACACCATGAGAGGGTCGTTGGGTACTAGAAGGACTGTGATGTACACAATTGCAAGTAACAAGATGGATGCTCCAATTGTGAATCCATAGGCGCCAGACTCGGTCGTTACATCTGAGGTTTCCATCAGATTAGCGCCAATCTCTGTGTTAGCGGCCCTTCTTGCAGAGCCCAGAATGAACAGAAGAGGAGGTAGAATACAAATCACTATTGAATACAGAATAGTCTGGGGTCTGATGACGGTATTTTGAACAAAGTATGTATAGAGATTGTAGTCAAAGACCATGAATCCCTTGGCGGCAGGTATTAGCGCCGCAAATAGGATGCTGAAGAGAGTCCCCAGTCCGATGCTGACGACTGACATGACAACTGACTCGGATAGGAAGACACCATATATCTGAACTGAACTTGCACCTTTTGAACGGAGAGCGCTAACTTCAGTGACTCTAGCAGACATGAATGTGTCTGCAGCGAATACAGAAAGGAAAAGAGCCAGAATGAAAGTAGGTAGATTGAGCAGAGCTAACGGCATTGTTTCAACATATGTGTCAACAAGCTCCTGAAGGTAAATGACTTCATCAAATCCAACGACTTTGACCCGGAACTGCTCATCTACTCGAGCCTTGAGAGTTAGCAGATTCTCAGCAATCGTGTCCGTACCGGCATTCACTAGAGCCCGACTGGATGCTCGTACGAATGTCTTTGAGCCAAAGTACCCGGTCTCTGATACGTTGTTTGCATTCACTGAACTCCCCAACATCATGATACTATCATGAATCCCCAGGACAGGTGTACGAAAATGCAGGTAGTCATAGTTGTTTCTCATCAGAGAAGGAAACGAATCCACGTATAGTGATTCCTGACTCTCAAGTTCATAGATACCAGCAATTCTGAGTTGTTTCACAGAGATACGACCCATCTCACTCAGAGGAGATGTAGGTCCAGTTGCTCTAATAGTTAGAATTTCAATATCTACAGTGGAGTTAATCGTAAGAGTCGTCCCAAAGACCTGGTAGGCATATGTGACGAATTGAGCGGATACGAGTATTTCATCCTCTTCTAGCGTAAATGTGCCTTCGTACTGGAAATCTCGCTGAGCCTCAGAGAGAAAATCGTTATCAACGAACAAAATTTCGCAGTCCTTCATACCGTACGTGTATATTGGTTCATCAATTCCATAGATAGTGTCGTTGGGAAGCTGCGATGCCCAGACCATACCTACTGTCGAGTTGATTCTATGTATACTCTCTACTAAATCACTTGTTCCCACATACGATTGCGCTGCGTCCAATTCATGAGTTCGTCCCGCAGGAGTTTCGACAAGCATCTGAAAGGCAGTTTCATCAAAGTATTCGTCAACCGTCACTTGGACACCTGTGTCAGACCAAACAAGTACTGACGCAACAAGTGATACACCTAGACTGAGTGTAAGTGCTAAACTAAGTGCTCGAAAGGGAAATGCTCTCATTGAACTGAAGGCGTATGAGAGAGCATATGCTGGATTACCGTTCTTCTTAGCGGTGCCTTCAGATTGTGATTCTCCCAAGATATCACCCCTGAGTTACCACATCACTATCGCTGCCCCCCGAAGATATATCCACACCACTAGACTTGAAGAATGCTGTAGCAAGCTCTTCCACTAGAACTCCATCACGAAGGAGCAGAATCTTATCAGCCATTCTTGCCACTTCAGGGTCATGTGTTACGACAAGAACTGCGCGTCTCTCTTTCTTGGCGAGGTCCTTCATCAGCTTGATAATATCCCCACCAGTCTTATGGTCGAGATCACCTGTAGGTTCGTCACAGAGGAGAACTGTTGGATTATTGGCAAGAGCTCGAGCCAGAGCCACCCTTGACCGCATACCACCGGAGAGCTCATGAGGCATATGGTGTGCTCTATGGTCTACGCCAACGGCTTCCAATAATCTCATCGCACGTTCGTGCCGCTTCTGTGGGCGGATTTCATCTAGAAGCAGCGGAACCTGAACATTCTCCAATGCTGTGAATATGGGTAGAAGATGCTGATCTTGGAAAAGGACTCCAATCTTATGTCTACGCAGCTCGGACATATCATCGTCATTGAGGGAAGTGATCTCTTCTCCATCAATGAATATCTCACCCTCAGTGGGAGCATCTAAGCCTCCAATGAGGTTGAGAAGCGTGGTCTTACCAGAACCTGAGGCACCCACAATAGCAAGGAAATCGCCACGATACACATCAAGGTCAACTCCTCGAAGAACCTTGATTACTCGCGTACCGTCCTCGAACTCTCTATACACTTTTCGGACTACAACTGCAATTTCACTATCGGGTGTCAAGGAGTCAGTCTCCAAGGTCGTTGTTCGACACCATCCTACTTTTAAAGTTGCTACTAAAGCAATCTAATCTCAGACTGTAATTATTCATAAGGGATAGGGTGTTCAGATTGCGAGTCTTCGCGGTTTCAGGATATTCAGGATCTGGTAAGACAAGATTAGTTGTTAGACTAGTTCAACTTTTGAGAGATAGGGGATACAAAGTTGCAACCGTCAAGAGCACATCCAAAGATATTGTACCTCCTGAAGGAACAGACACGTTGGCACATTTGACTGCGGGAGCAAATCCAGTCATACTTCTGGGGCCCAAGAACACAACAATATGTTTTGATTCACGGGTCGACCTGAAACGAATCCTCCGTGATGATGATGCAGACTTCCTGCTAATTGAGGGAGCCAAACAGAGTAGTGTTCCTAAAGTATGGTGTATAGGAGACCACAAGTTGATCATCAACGAGGTCCCTCCTGAAACTAAGTCAGTTATTGTTTGGAACGAGTCCGAGGAGGATCTAACTGCTCTTGAGATACCAGTTCTTCTCGCAGAGGATTTTTCTGCAATTATAGGCATCATAGAGAAAGAGGCAATCGCGTTCGAGTATTTAGACCTCTGAAATGCGCCAACAATGATAACATAGCGCAAGTCGCAAACTATAACTGGACGACTCGGTGCGAGTTAACACATGAAGATGGAACGAGCTTGCGCCAGTGTTGTAGTTGCCTTGTTACTGCTGGTTACTATTCCCGTTGCAGCCCCCCTGAATGGTATTGTTACAACTGAAAGTATCAGACCTGTTCAGGATGAGTTTGCCATGAGCTCGTTCTATACAATAAACACTGAATTCAATTCAATCTATGCAGGTATCAATACGACCAATCTTAGAGATATTGTTCGTACTCTTTCTGAAGATTATCCAAGTCGCACATGGGATAACTATACTAAAACACCGTCATCCAATCTTGAAAATGCATGGCAATATGTCAGCGACAAGCTGTACACTGATACAGGCGGTGCTTTACAGTTCCAGTTCTATACTGAACATCAAACTCTAGTGGCAATAAAGAATGGAACGAACAATCATCTCGCACCCATTATAATTGGGGGAAGTATCGCATCAGGTGACATACCAGGAGCAAACTCCTATGCAGCATCAGTTGCAGCAGTTCTTGAGGTGGCTAGAGTGCTAACCTCCTATGAACTCACAAATGATGTATACTTTGTCTTAGTTAACACGGTCTCTACAGACTTTGATGATGCTCCTGGATTAGAGGCGATGAGGTCGCTTCTTGACATGCTTGAATCTGAACTCAGAAATCCTGCAGCCGTCATATGGTATGTTCAACTGCTTTATGAAACGCACTTGGTCAATGGTGATTCTGTTGCTGTCAGAAGCAATTCGGGATTCGATTTTGACAGCCAAGATATCCTTACCGCTCTTGCACTGTTTGCTGATAGTGATAGAGGCTGGACGGACGCAGCATTTCTAGGTAATCAGGGGACTATGTGGGAGCACTCAGGTGGATATGATGGAGCCGCACGAGGAATACCTACACTCACAATGGGGCAATACTATCTAGACTACTACTCAGGTACGCCGGTGGATACATGGGACCAGGCTAATTTCCATTATGCTGCATTATATGAAGCGGTTGGGATTGGAGCCTGTGCCACAGTGTTTCTGGGTTACGAGGGAAAGGGAGAGGCTCCTAGAGTAATTGGACATCTGACCGTACCTGGATCGGATATTTTGTACTCTGGAATCATAGTGACTGCTAACGCAGAAGTCAACCTGACATGCACGTGGTCTGGTAGTAGTTCAATGACCATGACTCTATTTACTCCTGATGATACAGAGATATTCTCAGCATCCCACAGCAGCCGGATCAGCACTAATTTCACCGCGGACCAGAGTGGTTGGTACTATATGCTATGGGTGAACAACCGAGTGTCAGATGGGTCTGTATCCTATGCATGGTTCCAATACTTTGACTATGATTTTGATGGTCTAAATGCCTGGGATGAGTATCTACTCGGTTCGGACTGTCTCTCCTCTGACTCTGATGAAGATGGTCTCACTGACTTTGAAGAGGTCACTCTGGGGAGCAATCCTATATTAGATGATACAGATTTCGACAATCTCACAGATGGAGTTGAGGTTCTACTTGGAACTAATCCACTGCTAGCAGATTCTGACAATGATACCCTATCAGACTATTTTGAAATTGGATTTGGGATAAACCCTCTTCTGAACGACTCAGATTATGATTTATTGATGGACAATGAAGAGATTGTCCTAGGTACAGATCCCCTTATTGTCGACTCTGATTTTGATGATCTTACGGACTATGAAGAAGTCAAGGTGCACCTGACACATCCACTGAACAATGACTCGGACGCAGATCTCATGCAAGACGGATGGGAAGTGTTGTACTCTCTCGACCCGCTTGACAACAGTGATGCAAGTGACGATGACGACTTTGATGGTCTGACGAATCTTGAAGAGTACACTCTGGGAACATCTCCCGTCAGCAATGACACTGACTCCGACCTGATGCCAGACAAGTGGGAGGTTGACTTTGGACTTAACCCACTGGACGGCAGGGATGATAATCGTGACCTAGATAAAGATGGTCTAGACAATTTGGATGAATATAGGGCACAGACCCTTCCTGATAACAGAGATACAGATGAGGATGGTCTAAATGACCTCTTCGAAGTTGTGAATAATCTTGACCCCCACAGTGCTGATTCTGACGGGGACTCGCTTTCGGACAGCTATGAGGTCTCCAATGGTCTGAATCCCCTATCGAACGACTCGGATTCAGATGGTTTGTTAGATGCGCAGGACTGGGCTCCACAGGTTCACTGGACGAATATCATTCCACCAATTACACTTACAATATTCATTGGTTCGATTCTATTGTGGTTATTGAACAAGAGAAGGATATACAAAAGAGGTGCACAATTTTGAATCACAAAAATCGTATCGTATTAGCATTTCTATTGATCGTGATGCTACCAGTATACTGTCCAGTGGTGACAGAGAAC
>JAEOST010000774.1 GCA_016840245.1 Candidatus Thorarchaeota archaeon | reverse complement strand
GTTGTTCCAGCATACATTACATTTACCCAGTTGCAGGTTTCTGCAACTACTCCAAGGTCATGAGTAATTATCATGATTGAGGTACCAATTTCTGCCTTCAGATCGTTTAGAAGATTGAGAACCTGAGCCTGCACTGTAACATCCAGAGCTGTTGTTGCCTCATCGCAGATGAGGATACTTGGATTGCATGAGAGTGCCATAGCAATGAGGGCACGTTGACGCATTCCTCCAGACAGCTCATGAGGATATTGCATGGCGATTCTATCCGCTGCGGGCATCTTCACCATCTCCAGCATCTTGATAGCACGACGCAATGCAACGGCGTCGCGATATTGCTTTGGAGGTTTTGGTGGATTATCAAGCAGCCGCTTCAAGTATTCGTGCTTTCGTTCTAAGCGAGTCTTCTTGTTTTCGAGCTTTGCTAGTTCTTTTTCTTCCTTCTTCTTATCTGCTTCAGTGTAACTCTCGCCTTTCCTTGTCCGTTCTACTTCACGTCGACGTATTTTCTCCTTTGTTTCAATCTCAACCATTCTAATATGTCTCTGAATGTCATCTAATCGCATTTCATGAGCTTCTCCAGATAGATCTTGATGAAGCTTGATAACCTCAGAAATCTGAGTGCCGACTCTGAATACGGGATTGGGGAAAGTTGCTGGATCTTGAAACACGATGGCAATTTTCTTTCCTCGAACATCCAGCATTTCTTTCTGGGTAAGCTCAAGAATGTCAGTTGTTTCAGATTCACCGGTTTCTTGATTCATTTCAGTGAACAGAATCTTACCATGTTCGATTTGACCAGGAAGTTCTACCAGACGGAGAATGGATTTTGCTGTGACGGATTTACCGCATCCAGTCTCACCAACAACACCCATTGTATCTCCACGCCTGAGAAATAGGTTCACCTTATCGAGTGCTAAGACTGTTCCTTCGTAGGTGTAGAAGTTTGTGACCAGATCTTCAACTCTCAGTACGAGATCCATTCCTGCTTCCCCGATATCCAGACCACCTGTTGATGGTGTCTTTTCAGCATCTGACAACTCGTTATCGCCTCCTGAGTTTTGGATCCATAATATCTCGTATTCCATCTCCAACAAGGTTGAACGATAGTGCAGTGAGAAGGATTGCTAATCCAGGATAGAGTGACATCCATGGCGCTTGAATGAGAAACTCCTGACCTTTTGATATCATGAGACCCCATTCTGCAACTCCTGCACCTGCGCCAAATCCTATGAATGACAGACCAGCTGCAGTAAGCAATACACCACCAGTGTCCATTGTCGCTTGTACAATCAATGGTTGAATGGTGTTGGGGATAATATGGAACAGAAGGATACGCGAGTCACTAGCACCTACTGACCTTGCTGCTTCTACATACAACTTCTCACGTTCTGACAAGACCTGTCCTCTTACAAGTCTGGCGTACGTTGGCCACCACGTTATCATCAAAGCGATTGAGATATTGTCCAGGTTTCTTGCACCGAGTGCCATGACTATTGCCATTGCTAGAACTAAGCCAGGAAAGGCAAAGAAGACATCAGTGATCCTCATAACAATTTCATCTAGTTTCCCGCCATAATAGCCAGAAGCAGCTCCGATCAATGTACCTACGACGACAGCAACAAATACAACCTGTACTGCAATACGCAGGTCTATTTGCGCGCCCCAGAGAATACGGCTATAGACATCTCCTCCAACCTCATCAACCCCCCAGATATGTTCTGGACTAGGTGGATCTGCGATATCCTCCCAGAGTCTCTGCTCTGCACCATAGGGAGCTAATTGTTCTGCAAATATTGCTATGAAAGCAAATGCAACAATGATTATAATACCAATGACTACAAGAGGACTCTTTCGAATAAGATAGAGACTGTATCGAGTTTCCTTCATTCTTGGACTCATATCCTCAAGAAACTCAGTAATCCAGAGACCTCTAACTTCAGGTGGAAATGCTACAAGAATCATTAGAAGTAGATTGAATATCAATAGTGGATATCCTATCTCCATTGGTAGTAGTAACATAAAGACAAGAGTTGGTAATGAAACATAGATACACCAGCTGAAAGAACTTGGCTCCTTCTCATTTACTGGACTTACTAATTGGATGGTGAAGAATCCAAGTACAACCGAGAATAGAGCATGAAATATGTAAGTACCAAGATATGTAGGCACTTCAACCACACCAATGAAGTCCATTACAGCATATATCATATTTCCAGAAATTATCACTAGACCGAAGATTATCTCAGCCATACCTAGAACGATAAGACAGATGATAGCTCCTTTCACCAGATAATCAGCTTTGATTGGCCAATCGATTTGACTTATGGTCATACAGAGGATCATTACACCGATGATATCTAGGATTAATCCGAAGAAGGGTACTGGCCAACCAATCATGAATAGAACGATTGTGAATGCCAGTGCAACAAGATGACTGAATTTGTCACCATCCCAAATGAATATTGAGACAAATATGCTCAAGATTCCAATGACAAGCATGTAGATTGCAGGCAGAAGGAAGTTTGAGGGCATCAAGAGGAGTTCACTCTCTTTGCCAAAGAGAAAAATCAAGGGTGTATCTGATAAGTCGATGAAATAGATTCCTGCGAGAATGATACCTCCAGCTATGAATGCGACAAGAGCTAGAAGGCGGAATAATCGTATCATGTACTTTGAGATTACGGGAAATCGAGGGCTGGCCTCGTCAGGTCGATCGTTGGATTCAAAACTCATTCACATACCTCCTATCCAAACCGTATCCGCGGATCAAGCGT